>NZ_JBHMIM010000021.1:0-100068 GCF_048060115.1 Micromonospora sp. LOL_023 | reverse complement strand
GCGTTCACCTTCGACTTCGACACCCGCCACGGCGTCTGTCCCCAGGGCAACACCAGCACAAGCTGGTCACCCTGCCGACAACGCGACACCGACACCATCGTGGTGTCCTGGCCGAAGACCGTCTGCCAGCCCTGCCCCACCCGCCAGGAATGCACCCGCGGCACCCGCCGCCAGATCACCATCCACCCCCGTGACCTACACGAAGCCCTCACCGCTGCCCGCATCCAGCAGAACACCTCCGAGTGGAAGGCCCGCTACGCCGCCCGCGCCGGAATCGAGGGCACCATGCGCCAGAGCACCCATGTCACCGGAACCCGTACCGCCCGTTACCGGGGCCTGCCCAAGACCAGACTCGAACACACCCTCGCGGCCACCGCGATCAACATCATCCGCCTCGACAGCTACTGGACGGGACGCCCCCTCGACCGCACCCGGACAACACACCTCCAACGCCTCGACTTCACCCTCGCCGCCTGACCTACACCGAATAAGCCATCAGGGTCCCAACGGGATCACGGTGAAACAGACATCGGTGTCCGGGCGGTCCGCACGCCCACGGCCAGCTAGCTCGGCGGCGGGCCGGAACCCGGCGGCGGACTGTAGTGACCGGGCCGGACGTGGTAATCCGAGGGCGGACGGTAGCCCGGAGGAGGTGGGCCGCCGAAGCCGGGCGGCGGGCCGTAGCCCGGTGGGGGTCCGTAGCCCGGTGGGGGTCCGTAGCCCGGAGGAGGTCCGTAGCCCGGAGGAGGTCCGTAGCCCGGAGGAGGTGGGCCACCGAAGCCGGGGGGCCAGCCCGGTTGGCCGCCGAAGGCGTAGACCGGTGGGGGTGGTGGCGGTGGCGCGGTCAGCACCACCGGGATCGGCACCACCGGCTCGTCCGGTGCGTCGACCTGCCGCTGGCTGCCGTCCGGGAAGGTCATCTGGTAGTGCTCGCCGTTCCACAACGCCTGTGGGGCCTGCGGATCCCGGCCGACGAACGCCTGCCGGTAGCCGGCCAGCGCGGTGAGTAGCCGCTGTTCCTCCCTGGTGTGCCGGGCCAGCTGGCTCGGCTTGGTCTCCAGCCCGCGCAGTTGCCCGTCGCGCAGCAGCGCCAGCTTCGTGGCGGCGGCCTGGAAGTCGCGCATCGCCCGTACGCCCGGGTCGCCGGCGACCCGGCTCGCCCATCGCCGGGCGGAATGCCGCCGGCCCAGGCTGCCGAGGGCGGCGACCTCCGGCGGGGTCAACCAGCCGGCTCGTACGTAGTCCGGCAGGGTCCGCTCGGTCAGCCGACCTTCCCAGCTGCGCAGCCACACCGCCAGGCCGACCATCCCGAAGAAGATCGGCACCATCAGCCCGATGTAGCCGTACAGCAGGATCAGCGTCTGGCCGGTCGCCTCTACCAGGGTCGGGATCAGATTCCAGGTGCCGTGCAGCATCATCGCCAGCAGAATCCCGGCGGTCGGGGCGAGGATCCGGACCCGGCGGTCGGCGCTGCGCGCGGCGATCCCCAGTCCGACCCCGGCCATCGAGGTGAACAGCGGGTGGGCGAAGCCGGTGAACAGGATCCTGACGATGAAGATGGCGAAGACGTTCTGCACTCCGGTTGCCGGGCCGTACTCGTCGGCACCGGCGGCGTAGCCGTAGCCGCCGAGGTAGAGGATGTTCTCCACCATCGCGAAGCCGATCGCCGACATGCCACAGTAGACAATGCCGTCGGTGATGCCGGACCACTCGCGACGCCGGGTCAGCAACAGCAGGATCGGGCCCAGCGTCTTGGTCAGCTCCTCGATGAACGGTGCGACCAACACCGCGACCAGCGCCTCCGAATAGCCCAGCTTGTACAGCAGATCGGCCGAAAAGTTGTTCACGTTGAGCGACGCGTAGGTGGAGACGAAGGCACCCCAGGCGAAGCAGAACAGCAGATAGTGCACCGGCTCCGGCTCGTAGCGATCCAGCCACAGGAAGCAGGCGACCAGCACCGGCACCGGAAGCACGGCGGCGATCACACCGACAGTCAGCGCGACCGGACCGAGCGCCGTGCCCAGGTAGGCGAGGATCGCCACTCCGCAGCCGGCGATGAAGACCACGATGCCGGCCAGCGCCAGCCAGCGTAGCCACGCGCTCCGCCGGATCCGCTCAGTCGGCCCGGGTTTGCTTGCCGGCGCAGGTTGCACCGGCCGACCGACCGGCACCGGCTGGCCCGCTGGTTCGTCCGCGTCGGGCGTGGGGGGTTCCTGCGGGGAACCGCCGGGCACAGAGTCGACCATTGGGTCAGCGTAGTCAGCCGATCGCGACGCCGGGGATCGCGTCGGGACCTAGCCGTTGCCCCGGTGCCCGAACGCCTCGCTGACCAGCTGCTCCACCTCATCGGGCTCGCTGCCGCTGGCCCGGACCAGGTCGCTGGTGGTGGCCCGGATCTGGGCGACCACCACACTGCCGTTGAAGCCGACCCCGGCCTCGTACGCCTGGCCGGCGCATTCGGCGGCGTCCAGCGCCCGCCGCCGGGTGCGCACCGGCTCGACACCGGCGTCGAGCTCGTGCCGCAGGGCACGAACGGCCTCGCCGAGGTGCCGGATCGCCAGCGGCAGGGCGGAGGGCACCGGCTCCTCCTCGACCAGCATCGACACCACCCGGCGGGTCAACACCCGGGAGTTGCGCAGTGCCCGGGTGAGGTACTCGGCGCCTTCGGCGTACTGGGCGAGCGGGCCACGAGCCCGCCAACGTACCGGGGCCAGCACCGCGGTCTCGTGCCCGGCGTGCACTGCGTCCCGGAACTCGGAGAGCTCCTTCTCCGCGTCGTGCAGCCGGCGGGACGCGGACTGGGCACGGCGGCGGTCACTGTTGGCCAACGCGTCGCCGCTGCACACCAGCATGTCGGCCAGTACGTCGAGCGCCGGGTCGGCGGCGCGGCGCACGATGGTCAGCGGGTTCAGTGGCAACAGCAGGATCAACACGACCAGGCCGACCAGACCGCCGACCAGGGCGTCGATGAATCGGTCCGGGTAGAAGCTGTTGGTCGTCGGGGTCACGGTGGCGACCAACACGCCGGACGAGGCCGCCTGGGTGACCAACGCGCCGCCACTGCCGAGGAAGACCGCGGCGATCACCGCGAGCGGGACGATCAGCGCCAACTGCCAGGTGCCGGTGCCGATGGCGATGATGATGGCGTCGCCGATGGCGATCCCGATCGCGACTCCGACGACCAGTTCGGCAGTGCGTTTGAGCCGTTGGCCGATGGATGCGCTGAGGATGACCACCGCGGAGATCGGGGCGAAGATCGGCATCGGGTGGCCGATCACCCGAAGGGAGATGAACCAGGACAATGCGGCAGCCAGGCCGGCCTGCAGGGCGAGTACGAGATTCGCCCGGACCCGTTGGGACCGGGCGTGATACTCCATCGAGCCCCGGACGCGGACAACGGTCAGCAGCCCGGCGAGGCGGGGTGCCGCCGCCGCACGGGTCGGCTTTTCGGCGGCGGCCATGCGGGCAGCGTACCTGGCGAAATATCTTGAATGTCGGTCTTGTCACCGAAGGCGTAGCCGATGGTGGACGACCGGCACCGGTGGTCGACCCACCGGCGGGCTGGTTAGCCTGCGAGCCATGTCCGACCTCATCGACGCCCTGCGCGCGGCGCTGCCCGGCGACGCGGTGCTGACCGACCCCGACCTGCTGCGCGGTCACCAACGCGACGAAGCGGACCTCTGCCTCGCCGGCACCCCGGCCGTCGTGGTCCGGCCCCGCACGACCGCCGACGTGGTCGCCACCATCGGCGTCGCCAGCCGGTACGGCGTACCGGTGGTGCCGCAGGGCGCCCGCACCGGGCTGGCCGGTGCCGCGAACGCCATCGACGGTGCGGTGGTGATCTCCACTGTCGCGATGGACCGGATCGTCGACGTCGACCCGGTCGACCGCACCGCCGTCGTGCAGCCCGGCGTGGTCAACGCCGCCCTGGCCGCCGAGGTGGCCCGGCACGGCCTGCGCTACCCGCCGGACCCCGGTTCCTGGGAGTCGTCCACCATCGGTGGCAACGTGGCCACCAACGCCGGCGGAATGTGCTGCGTCAAGTACGGCGTCACCAGTGAGTACGCCATCGGGCTGGAAGTGGTGCTGGCCAGTGGTGAGGTACTGCGCACCGGTCGGCGTACCGCCAAGGGGGTGGCCGGCTACGACCTGACCCGGCTGTTCGTCGGCTCCGAAGGCACCCTCGGGGTGATCACCGAGATCACCGTCGCGCTGCGCCCGGCCGCCGACGAATCGCTCACCCTGGTCGCGGTCTTCGACTCCACCGCTGAGGCCGGCACCGCTGTCGCCGACATGGCCTCCGGCGGGTTGGCCCCCAGCCTGCTGGAGCTGCTCGACCGCACCCACCTGCAGGCGATCGAGGCGTACCGGCCGATGGGGCTGCGTACCGACGCCGCCGCGCTGCTGCTCGCCTCGGTCGACACCGGTGCCGCCGCCGGCACCGACCTGGAACGGATCGCGCGGGTCTGCACCGCCGCCGGTGCCACCGAGGTGTACGCCGCAAGTGACGCGGTCGAGGCCGCCGCCCTGCTGCAGGCCCGCCGGCTGGCCCATCCGGCGATGGAACGCTTCGCCGCGCAGGCGTTCCCCGAAGGCAACGGCGGCCTGATCATCGACGACGTGGCGGTGCCCCGGTCGACGCTGGCCCGGATGCTCGACGGGGTCGCCGCGATCGCCGAGCGGCACCAGATCGCGATCGGCGTCGTCGGGCACGCCGGAGACGGCAACCTGCACCCCAACATCGTGGTCGACCGCGCCGACCCGGACAGCCTGGCCCGGGGCCGGGCCGCGTTCGACGCGATCATGCGGCTCGGGCTGGATCTGGGCGGCACCTGCACCGGCGAACATGGCGTCGGGCTGCTCAAGCGCGACTGGCTGGCCGAGGAGATCGGCCCGGTCGGGATGCGGGTCCACCGGGCGATCAAGCAGGCGCTCGACCCGACCGGCCTGCTCAACCCCGGCAAACTCCTCTGAGCTGGCGGCCGGCTCAGCCAGCCCGGCTGAGCCGGCCGGTCAACTGGTGGTGATGTCGGTGTCGGTCGGCCAGTCCACGCCCCGGTCGGCGGCGAACCCCCGCACGTCCGCCGCGCCGAGCCGGGCCGCGTCGGCGGTCGCGTCGTCCGGCATCCGCTGCGACTGCAGCTCAGCCGCCACCCGCCCCTGGTAGTGCTCCACCTCGCGGGTCCGTACCGCGTCGTCCCAGCCCAGTGCCCGGCCCATCACCTCTGCGGTGTGCTCGGCCGAGTCGTTGCCCCGGTGCGCCGTCTCGATCGAGATCCGGGTCCGACGGGTCAACACGTCGTCCAGATGCAGCGCGCCCTCGGCGCGGGCCGCGTACGCGATCTCAGCGGCGAGATACTCCGGTGCCCCGGAGACCGGGCTACCCAGCAGCGGATCCTTGTCGATCATCGACAGCAGCTCCACGGCGAGGGTGCCGTACCGCTCCAGCAGGTGCTCCAACACCCCGGCCGGTACGCCGTGCCGCCGGGCCATGTCGGCCCGGTCCCGCCACATCGCCGCGTACCCGTCGGCACCGAGCAACGGCAGGTCGGCGGTGCGCGACCGCCGGGTCACCCCGAGCCGGGCCGCCGCCCGGTCCACCACGTCGGCGGCCATCACCCGGTACGTCGTGTACTTTCCGCCGGCCACCAGCAGCAGCCCGAGCATCGGCTCGACCACGGCGTGCTCGCGGGACAGCCGCGACGTCGAATCCGCCTCACCGGCCAGCAGCGGCCGCAGCCCGGCGTACACGCCCTCGATGTCGCGCGGCGTCAACGGCCGGTCCAGCACCGTGTTCACCTGATCGAGCAGGTAGCCGATGTCCCGCTCCGACGCAGCCGGGTGGGACCGGTCCAGCCGCCAGTCGGTGTCCGTGGTGCCGATGATCCAGTGCCCGCCCCAGGGCAGCACGAACAGCACCGAGGTGGCGGTACGCAGGATCAGCCCCGCCTCGCCGGTGATCGCCGATCGGGGCACCACCAGGTGCACGCCCTTGGACGCGCGTACCCGCAGACCAGGCCGGACCCCGACGTCGCCAAGCATCCGCGACACGTCGTCGCTCCACACCCCGGTCGCCGCGATCACGGTGCGGGCCCGTACCTCGAACTCGGCGTCCGGGTCACCGGGCCGGGCCTCCATGTCACGCACCCGCACCCCGGTCACCTCACGGGCCTGGCGCTGCAGCCCGACCACCCGGGCGCTGGTCACCACGGCCGCGCCGAGGCTGGCCGTGGTCCGGGCCAGGGTGACCACCAGCCGGGCGTCGTCGACCTGCCCGTCGTAGTAGCGGATCGCCCCGGAGAGCACGTCGGGGCGCAGGCTGGGAAAGACCCGGCGGGTGCCCTCGCGGGACAGGTGCTGGTGCAGTGGCATGCCACGGCCGCCGCCGAACACCCCGGCGAAGGCGTCGTACGCGGCGACACCGGCGCCGTAGTAGGCCCGCCGCCAGGCCCGACCCGGCAGCGCCCGCAGCCCGGTCGTGCCTCCCTGCGGCAGCGGCACCAGGATCGGCACCGGCCGGACCAGGTGCGGGGCGATCCGGGTGGCCAGCAGGCCACGTTCGGTCAGCGCCTCGTGCACCAGCCCCAGTTCGAGCTGCTCCAGGTAGCGCAGACCGCCGTGGATCAGCTTGCTGGACCGGCTGGAGGTGCCGGCGGCGAAGTCGCGGGCCTCGATCAGGGCGACCTTGAGGCCACGGGACGCGGCGTCCAGGGCGGCACCGGTGCCGGTGACACCGCCACCGATCACCAGTACGTCGAACCGCTCACTACGCAAACGGCGAAGGTCGGCTGCGCGGCGGGCCACAGAGAGCTGGCCGGCGGCGTACCGGGAGATGGCAGGGTCACGCACCCGTCCACGGTAACCGGCCGCCTATCGTGGCGAACATGACGCAGGCCCCTGGCTCTCCCGACCCCGGCTACCCCGGTCACCCGTACCCTGGATCTGCCTATCCCGGTTACGGCTATCCCGCGACGGTTGTCACGGCGCCGGGACCGTGGCCGGTGGTCGCCGCCGCCGTGCTCGGGGTCTTCTCGCTCGCCGTCACCGCGTTCGCCCAGGCCGGCGGCTGGCTGGCCGATCAGGTGCTACTGGCCAGTGGGCTGCCCACGCCGGCAGTGGTGTGGCCGCTGATCGGGCTCGGCAATGCCCTGCTGGTCGGGCTGCCCGCCATGCTGCTGGCGTTGGTACCGCGCTCGGCGGCGGTCCGGGTGACCGGGCGCACCTGGCTGGTCGGCGCGTTGGCCCTGGGCGGGTTCGGACTGCTCCGGGCCGTCCCCAGCGCCTACCACGAGCTGTACCTGCTGCTGCTCGCCGCGCTGGCCGCCGCTGGCGCCTTCGGGCTGCGGGTGCTGCGGCTGCGGGTGCTGCGGCTGCGGGCCGAGCCGGGCGCTGCCGCCGAGGAGCCGGGCACCGCCGCCGCGCCTGGCCGCGACCAGCCGACCGCGTGGCTGATCGCCGGTACGGCCGGGCTCGTCATGCTGCTGCCCTGGGTGTGGTTCGGCGCACTCGGCGGCGCGGTGGAGACGTTGCTGGCCGTCGCGGCGGCCGCAGCGGTCGGCTGGTACGCCGCCGAAGGACTGCCGCCCGGCTTCTGGGCTGCGATCGGCGGCTCGGCCCGTGGTCCGTCGGCGGCCCGGACCGTGCTGCTCGGCGGGACGGTCGCCGGGGTCGGGCTGGCGCTGCTCGCCGCCGGTATCGGCCAGGCCGGGGTCCAACTTGCCGCCATCGTGGTGCTGCCGCCGACCGGCTACGCGGTCGCCGCGATCATCTGGGCTGCCGGCCGGGCCGGCAGCGGCGCCGTAGCCGAGCCGGCCAGCGGCGGCGTGGCCGGCAGCAGCGCCGTAGCCGAGCCGGCCAGCGGCGGCGTGGCCGGCAGTGGGCCGGTCGCCGTACTGGCCGCGCTGTCGGTCGCCGGGCCGCTGGCCTTCCTCGACGCCGAGGAGGTGTCGCTGCTCCTGGCGATGGGGCGGGACCTGCCGTTCTGGGCGGCGGCCGGCGCGGGTACCGGGCTGGGGCTCGCGGCGGCGTTGGGTCTCGGCTTCGGTCTCGGCTTCGGTCGGGCACGGGCCGGTTGGCCACGCCGGTGGGTGGCGGCAACGACCGTCGCGGTCGTCGCGGTGGCCGGCGCCGCCGTGTTCCTGACCGCCGGTCAGCCGGGGCTGCACGGCGAACGACTGTTCGTGGTGATGAGCGAACAGGCCGACCTGTCGGACGTACCCCGGGCGACCGGGCCGGCGGCCCGCGACGCCCGGGTACGCGAGGTCCACCAGCGGTTGATCGACACCGCCGAGACCAGCCAGGCCGACCTGCGCCGCGACCTCGACCGTTTCGGCCTGTCGTACACGCCGTACTACCTGGTGAACGCGATCGAAGTGGACGCCGGACTGGCGGTCCGGGCGTGGCTGTCGCGGCGCGCCGACGTCGACCGGGTGCTGGTCAGCCAGCAACTGCGCCCGCTGCCGGCCGCGATCGCCGGCTCCACCGGCGAGGAGTCCGCCCCCGAATCACCGGCGTGGAACCTCACCATGATCGGCGCCGACCGGGTCTGGTCGCAACTGGACGTCGACGGTGCCGGCATCGTCGTCGGCTCGTCCGACTCCGGCGTGGACGGCGGCCATCCCGCGCTGGCCGACGGGTTCCGCGGCGGCGACGACTCCTGGTTCGACCCGTGGAACGACACCCGTACGCCGACCGACAACAACGGGCACGGCACCCACACCCTCGGTTCGGCGGTCGGAGCCACCGACATCGGGGTCGCCCCCGGGGCTTCCTGGGTGGGCTGCGTCAACCTGGACCGCAACCTCGGCAACCCGGCGCGTTACCTGGACTGTCTGCAGTTCATGCTGGCCCCGTTCCCGCCCGATGGGGATCCGTTCACCGACGGTCGCACCGAACGTGCCCCGCACGTGCTGACGAACTCCTGGGGCTGCCCGGCGATCGAAGGGTGCGACCTCGACTCGCTGCGTCCGGCCGCCGAGGCGCTGGCCGCCGCCGGGCTGATGATGGTCGCCGCGGCCGGCAACACCGGGCCGTTCTGCGACTCGGTCGACGACCCGCCGGCGCCGTACTCCGATGTGCTGACCATCGGCGCGGTCGACAGTGACCGCCGGGTGACCGATTTCTCCAGCCGGGGGCCGACACCGGACGGCGAGACCAAGCCGGACCTGGTGGCGCCGGGGGCGAGTGTGCTGTCCGCCATGCCGGGCGGCGGCTACGCGGCGCTGGACGGTACCTCGATGGCGGCGCCGCACGTCGCCGGGGTGGTCGCGCTGATGTGGTCGGCTAACTCCGCGTTGATCGGCGATGTGGACCGGACCACCGAGATCCTGCGGCAGACCGCCGGCCGGGCGACCACCGGAACCGCCGAGATCTGCGGCGACCCGGCGAATCTCACCGGATCCGGACTGGTCGACGCGTACGCCGCGGTGCAGTCCGCCCGGTCTGCCGGCTAGGGTCGGCGGTCGTGGCACGCGAATCCGTCTCCGGGACCCCTGTCGAGTTCACGGTCGAGGAGTTGACCGAAGCGCACCGGCCGGCCGTGATCGAGCTCTGCCGTGCCTCGCTCGACCTGCCCGAGGACGCGGCTGAGGCGGCCGAGATAGTCACCCGGCTGACCAGCTGGGCCGCCGACGAGGCACCGAGTCCCGGCGTGGCCGCCGTGGTCGGCCGACGACGGACCATCGCCCTGGTCGCCCTGGTCGACGCGACGGTACGCGGGGTGGTGCTCGGGTCACTGGCGCACCGGGACCCGTCGATCGGGCATCTGGACCTGATCGCCGTACACCCGGATTTCCGTCGGCAGGGCCTGGGTCGGACGCTGATCGGCCGGGCGGAGAGCGCGCTGGCCGCCCTCGGTGTCAGTGAGGTGCTGCTGGCCGGCAATCCGCCGTACTACGCCTGGCCGGGAGTCGACGTGCGCTACACCCCGGCGGTGTGCCTGGCGATGGCGCTCGGCTACCGGCAGGACCGTACCGCCTGGAACATGACGGCTGACCTGGCCTCGGCGGAGTCTCCGGCGTTGCGGGACACCGACGCGGCCGAGCACCGGTTGTCGGCGGCCGGCATCACGGTACGTCGGGCGACGCCCCGGGACGTGCCGGCGCTGGTGGAGTTCGCCCAGTCCACGTTCGGTGACGCGTGGGCCGCCGAGGTGGCCCAGTCGGTCGGCCCGGCGGGGGCCGGCTGTCACCTGGCGGTACGCGAGCCGGCCGACGCGGCGGACGGGAGAGCCGCCACCTCATCGGTGGCAGCGGCGGTCGAGGTGCTCGGGTTCGCCGCGTACGGCTCGTCGCGGCCCAGTTGGTTCGGCCCGATGGGCACCGCGCCGACCGCCGAAGGGCTCGGTATCGGGGCGACGCTGCTGCGCCGGTGTCTGCGTGACCAGCGGGCGGCCGGGCACGACCGCGTGGAGATCGGCTGGGTGGGTCCGGTGCCGTTCTACGCCTCGGCGGCCGCAGCCCGCATCGAACGAGTCTTCTTCCTGTACCACAAACAGCTCTGACCCACCAAGATCCCGACGATCTTGCACTTATCGACGGACAAACCGGGCAAAAGCTCTCGATAACTGCAAGATCGTCGCGGGAGGGCGTCGCGGGAGAGGGTCGCGGGAGGTGGGAAAAGGCCCGCGGGGCGGTCACCGGCGAAGTGTGCTGCCGGTGACCGCCCCGCGGTCTTTGTAACGTGGACTCAGAAGTCCATCTCTCCGCCGCCCGGCGCGCCTGCCGGGGCCGGGTTCTTCTCCGGCTTGTCCGCCACCACGGCCTCGGTGGTCAGGAACAGCGCCGCGATCGACGCGGCGTTCTGCAGCGCCGACCGGGTCACCTTGGCCGGGTCGATGATGCCGGCCTTGAGCAGGTCCACGTAGTCGCCGTTGGCGGCGTTCAGGCCGTGGCCCGGCTCCAGGTTGCGGACCTTCTCCACCACGACGCCGCCCTCAAGGCCGGCGTTCACGGCGATCTGCCGCAGCGGGGCGTCCAGCGCGATCTTGACGATCTGCGCGCCGGTCGCCTCGTCGCCGACGAGGTCGAGCTTGTCGAAGGCGGTCTTGCCGGCCTGCACCAGGGCGACACCACCACCGGGGACGATGCCCTCTTCGACGGCGGCCTTGGCGTTGCGCACCGCGTCCTCGATGCGGTGCTTGCGCTCCTTGAGCTCCACCTCGGTGGCCGCGCCGACCTTGATCACCGCAACGCCACCGGCCAGCTTGGCCAGCCGCTCCTGCAGCTTCTCGCGGTCGTAGTCGGAGTCGCTCTTCTCGATCTCGGCCCGGATCTGGTTGACCCGGCCCTGGATCTGCTCGGCGTCACCGGCACCGTCGACGACCGTGGTCTCGTCCTTGGTGACCTGGACCTTGCGGGCCCGGCCCAGCATGTCGATGGTCACCGCGTCGAGCTTCAGGCCGAGCTCCTCGCTGACGACCTGGCCGCCGGTGAGGATCGAGATGTCGGTCAGCATCGCCTTGCGGCGGTCGCCGAAGCCGGGCGCCTTGACGGCAACCGACTTGAAGGTGCCCCGGACCTTGTTGACGATCAGGGTGGCCAGCGCCTCGCCCTCGACGTCCTCGGCGATGATCAGCAGCGGCTTGCCCGACTGCATGATCTTCTCGAGGATCGGGAGCAGGTCCTTCACCGAGGAGATCTTGCTGTTGACGATCAGGAGGTAGGGGTCGTCGAGGACGGCCTCCATACGCTCCGGGTCGGTCCAGAAGTAGGGCGAGATGTAGCCCTTGTCGAAGCGCATACCCTCGGTGAGCTCCAGCTCCAGCCCGAAGGTGTTGCTCTCCTCGACGGTGATGACGCCTTCCTTGCCGACCTTGTCCATCGCCTCGGCGATGATCTCGCCGACGCTGGAGTCACCGGCGGAGATCGACGCGGTGGACGCGATCTGCTCCTTGGTCTCCACGTCCTTGGCGAGCTTGCTCAGCTCCTCCGCGACGCTCGTCACGGCAGACTCGATGCCCCGCTTGAGGGCCATCGGGTTCGCACCGGCCGCGACGTTGCGCAGCCCTTCGCGAACCAGCGCCTGGGCCAGGACGGTCGCCGTCGTCGTGCCGTCACCGGCTACGTCGTCGGTCTTCTTGGCGACCTCCTTGACCAGCTCAGCGCCGATCTTCTCGTACGGGTCCTCGAGCTCGATCTCCTTGGCGATGCTCACACCATCGTTGGTGATGGTGGGCGCACCCCACTTCTTTTCGAGCACGACGTTGCGGCCCTTCGGGCCGAGCGTCACCTTGACGGCGTCGGCGAGGGTGTTCATGCCCCGCTCGAGGCCGCGGCGCGCCTCTTCGTCGAACGCGATCATCTTGGCCATACGGCGTTGTCCTCCTGGACGCTCGCGGCACCGGGGCCGGTCGACCCCGCCATGCCGCCTGCTTTACGCACCTTCGGACGTCACTACCTGGCGACAGTGACGTCCGCCGGCCGGGCCGGATAGCCCGCGACGACCGGCCATCTCCGTGGCTCCCGGGAGGGAACCACGGCGGTGACCCCACCGCCCCGACCATTGGCACTCCCGGTTGGCGAGTGCCAATCCTTGTTTAGCACTCTCCCCTGTCGAGTGCAAGCGAATGGCGCCTTGCCGCCGGGTTGATCCGGGGCTGGACGGCGGGCGGGAGGACCGGGCGACCGCGTCGACGGAGCACGAAACGAGGGCCAGCCGAGCACGGGACGACGACCGGAGCCGAGCACCGGACGACGACCGGAGACGATGGAAGGCACCGGGCTCCGTACGGAGAACCGACGCCTTGAGGCTTGCTACGGCCGACCTGAGGGGTGCGGGGGTCGGCTTGCCGACCGACCAGCCCGTACCGGCGGGGTCAGCCGACGACCCGGACCCGCTCCGCCTGCGGACCCTTCTGCCCCTGACCGATCTCGAACTCGACGCGCTGCCCGTCGTCGAGCGCCTTGTAGCCGTCCATCTCGATGGCGGAGAAGTGGACGAAGACGTCCTCACCCCCGTCGACCGCGATGAAACCGTAGCCCTTCTCGCTGTTGAACCACTTCACGGTGCCCTGTGCCACGGTGCACTTCCTCACATCTGTCGTGCCGGGCCTCTGCCGGCCCCCAGGCAAGGCGTGTTCGCCTGGCCGGAGCCACCGATCGGACCATCCGTGCGGGCGCCCGAGTACAGCAGCCAGATTCGCACGCTACACGAGGCCGCACCCCGCCGCACTACCCCAAATAGGGACATTAGGCCACGGTCAAGTCTCCCGGGCATCACGTTTCGTTGACCACGTGTGTCCCGTACACCGCAGAACGTGAAATCCGGACGCCACCGCGCGGCCGGCGGCCGGGCCACCCGCCGGCCGGACCGCTCCGCGCCCCGGCGCCAGCACCGCCGGGCCGGGCAACGCCACCCACCGATCGCCGCCCTGGGGTTGCTCATCGTGCTGTTGGCGTTCGTCAGCTGGCTGCCCGGCGACGTCGGCCTGCCACCACCACGGCAACCTGGCTGGACGATCTCCGACGGCGACCAGCGCATTGTTCTGCTGCGCGACGCCGTGGTCCCGGTGCCCACCGACGGATTCTTCTCCTGGGCGGCGATGAACCGCCGGACCGGGCTGCTGACCGGATCGGCGAACCTCAACGCACAGAGCGACACCATGTCGCTGGTGAAGGCCTGGCTGGCCGCCGACGACCTGCGCCGCGCCGACGAGCGCGGCCAACTCCCCCGCCCCCCGCAGCTCGCCGAACTGTCCGCCATCATCCGCGACAGCGACAACCCCGGTGCCGACGCGACCTACGAACGGGTCGGCGGACGGGAGTCCCTGGAGCGGATGGTGCGGGTCTGCGGACTGACCGACACCGCCCCGGTCGACCACCGCTGGAGCAACACCCTCACCTCGGCCCGGGACCTTACCCGGCTCGGCCGATGCCTCGCCGACGGTCGGGCCGCCGGCGAGCAGTGGACTCCCTGGCTGCTCGCCGAGATGCGCGCCGTCCGCGGCGAAGGCGACTTCGGCCCACGGGACACCCTGACCCCCGAGTACGCCGCCACCATCGCCATCAAGAACGGCTGGCTGCTGCGCGACGAGGACCAGCAGTGGCACGTCAGCTGCCTGGCGATCGGCGAGCACTGGGTGATCGGAGCGCTCGCCCGCTACCCCGGCGAACACGGGCTCGACCACGGCGTCGAATTTTGCCGGCAGGTGGGCGCGGCCCTGCTGCTGGTCGCCTGAGTCGGTACGGATCTCGGGATCGCGGTTGTCGACCGCACCAGACAACGGTAGGCATACCGGGATGGAGACCCCCACCCCGACGGTACGGCGCGTGCAGCCGGCGGACGCGGCCCGGATGCGGGCGCTGCGGCTGGAGATGCTGGCCGACTCGCCGCTGGCGTTCCTGGAGCGGCTCGCCGACGCGGCGGCCCGACCCCATCACGAGTACGCCGAGCGGATCGCCCGGGCTTCGACCGGGAGTCTGCTGGCCCAGTTCGTCGCCGAGCCGGCTGCCGAGCCGGCTGCGGACCGCCCGGGACGGTCCGAACGGCGTGCGGGCGGGCAATTCGTGGCGCACGCCGGTGCCCACGTCGCCGCCGACGACCCGGCGACGACCGTACTGTTCGCCATCTATGTCAGTCCGGCCTGGCGCGGCCAGAAACTGCTCGCCGGACTGATCGACGCGGTGGCCGACTGGTCGCGGGCGGCCGGCCGCCCGGAGCTGCTGCTCGAGGTGGTGGTCGGCAACGACCGGGCGGTACGCGCGTACCAGCGGCTCGGTTTCGTCGACACCGGCGTACGCCTGCCACATCCCACGCTGCCGACCCTCACCGAGCTGCAGATGCGCCGGCGAGCCTGACCGAAAGGCGCCTGTCTACTGTGAGCGCGACCCACCCCGCCGAAGCGCACACCTACCGCAACCCGGTCGTCGCCGGCTTCCACCCCGACCCCAGCGTCTGCCGGGTCGGCGAGGACTACTACCTGGTCTGTTCGAGCTTCGAGTACTTCCCCGGCGTACCGATCTTCCACAGCCGGGACCTGGTCGACTGGCGGCAGATCGGCAACGTACTCGACCGCCCCGGGCAGCTGGAGCTGCCGGCCGACACGCCCGCCTCACATGGCGTCTTCGCGCCGACCATCCGCCACCACGACGGCCGGTTCTGGGTCGTCACCACCAACGTCTCGATCGGCCGGCACCTGATCGTCACCGCGACCGACCCGGCCGGGCCGTGGTCGGACCCGGTCCACATCGACCTGCCACACGTCGATCCGTCGCTGACCTGGGACGACAACGGCGACTGCTGGCTGACCGTCTCCGGCGTCGAGTCGTACCGCATCGATCCGACGAGCGGCGCGGTCCACGAAGGTCCGCTGCCGATGTGGTCGGGCACCGGCGGGCAGTACCCCGAGGCACCGCACCTGTACCGGATCGACGGCTGGTGGTACCTGCTGGTCTCCGAGGGCGGCACGCACACCGGGCACGCCGTCTCGATCGCCCGGTCCCGCAGCATCCGGGGCCCGTTCGAGCCCGGCCCGGACAACCCGTTCCTCACCCACCGGAGCACCAACCGGCCGGTGCAGGCAACCGGCCACG
Source organism: Micromonospora sp. LOL_023 (assembly GCF_048060115.1). Taxonomy (NCBI): domain Bacteria; kingdom Bacillati; phylum Actinomycetota; class Actinomycetes; order Micromonosporales; family Micromonosporaceae; genus Micromonospora; species Micromonospora sp. LOL_023. The sequence continues at coordinate 84,538 of NZ_JBHMIM010000021.1, read as the reverse complement.
CCGATCTGGTCCAGGCCGCCGACGGCAGCTGGTGGATGATCCTGCTCGGCATCCGCGCCAAGGGCCAGTGGCCGCCGTACCACGTGCTCGGCCGGGAGACCTTCCTGCTGCCGGTGCGGTGGGTGGACGGCTGGCCGGTCGTCGACCCGGTCGAACAGACCATGGTCGCCCCCACCGGCACCCCACCGGCCCTGGCCGCCCAGCCAGCCCCGACCGGCGGCGCCGACCCGGGCGGCTTCGGCGACGACTTCGACGACACCCGGCTGGCGCACTGCTGGCTGTCGATCCGCGAGCGCCCGCCAGCGAGCTGGTCGCTGACCGACCGGCCCGGCTGGCTCACCCTGCACGCCACCGGCACGACCCTGGACCGCAGCGGTGCCACCGTCGTGGCGTACCGCCAGCAGCACCACGACTGCCGGGCGAGTGTCCGCCTCGACCCCGGTACCGGACGGGCCGGGTTGACCCTGCGCATCGACGAGGCCCACCACTACGATTTCGAGGTCCACGGCGGCGTGGCCCGGGTCCTGGGCCGGGTGGGGCCGTTCCGTCAGGTCTTCGGCGAGCAGCCGGTGCCGGCCGGCGGCGTCACCCTGACGATCGCCACCCGTACCCATGATTTGCTGCCACCGACGGTGACCTCCGCCGCCGAGGCCGCCGCGCCTGGGGCGCCGTTCGGGGTACGGCCGGCCGGCAGCGACACCGTCAGCTTCGAGCTGGCCACCGACGCGGGCCCGGTGGTCCTCGCCGAACTCGACGGGCGTTACCTGTCCACGGAGATCGCGGCGGGTTTCACCGGGCGGGTGATCGGCATGTACGTCATCGCCGGCAGCGCCGACTTCGACTGGTTCCACTACCGGCCGACGGACGCCGACTGACCGGTCGAGGTGGCCCGGAGGTGGCCACGGGTTGCTACACAGGATCGGGTGACGAAAATCGATCCTGCGGCGCTGCGTGACCATGTGGTCGAGCTGACCAGGCACGGGCCCCGGCACCGCGACAACCCCACGGCGATCGGGCCGGTGCTCGACCACCTCATCGGCCACCTGACGGATTCCGGCTACCGGGTGGCCGTCGAGCGGTACGGCAACGCGGCGCACGAGGTGAACCTGATCGCCGACCTCGGCCGGCCGGTCGACGCGCCGATCGTGGAGGTCGGCGCACACTGGGACACGGTCGCCGGGACGCCCGGCGCCGACGACAACGCCAGCGGCGTGGCCGGCCTATTGGAGATCGCCCGGCTGCTGGCCGTCGATGCGCCGGCCCGCTCGCCCCGCTTCTGCGTCTTCGGCGGCGAGGAGGACGACGAGCCGTTCACCGGCAGCCGGGCGCACGTCGCGCGGCTGGGTGCCGACGGCGTACGGGTCGCCGGGGCAATCGTGCTGGAAATGATCGCCTACCGGGATTCCCGCCCCGGCACCCAACGGATCCCGGCCGAGATGGGCGATGCTCTCGGCGGCGTGGCCGGCCTGGACCGTGGTGACTTCGTCTGCGCCATCGGCAGCATCGAGTCGACCCACTGGTTGGCAGCGTTGCAGGCGGCCGGCTGGATCCAGGAGCCCGCCCTGCCGGTGGTGCCGCTGCCGGTCCCCCGCCAGCACTCCGGTGACGGCGCCCGCAGCGATCACGTCCCGTACTGGGCGGCCGGCTGGCCGGCGGTCATGGTCAGCGACACCGCGAACTTCCGCAATCCGCACTACCACCGGCCGAGCGACACCATCGACACGCTCGACTTCGACTTCGCGGCGGCGGCGGCCGCCACCGTCGCCGAGGCGGTCCGCACGCTGTCCCGGTGACCGGTCACCGGTGACCGGTCACCGGTCACCGGGCCGGACCGGACCGGGCCGGACCGGGCCGGACCGGACCGGACCGGTCACCAGGACACGCGGTGGTGTCAGACGTGTCGGCGGGACTGGACGATCCGGAACCGGTTGGCGACGTACGCACTGTCGGTAAGCGCCGAATTGGCCGCCGCGTTGGCGCCGCTGGCATGAAAGTCGGAGAACGCCGCCGACTGGTTGACGAAAACCCCGCCGGTGAGGTTCGCCGACAGGTGCACGCCGACGTCCAGGGCTGCCGCTTCGACGGCGGCCAGCACCTGCTCGTCGGTGGCGTACACGCCGGCGGTCAACGCACCGCAGGCACCGACCGTACGCCGGAACAGTTCGATGCTCTGCGCGGTCGACTCGGTGGCCACGACGAAGGAGATCGGCCCGAACCACTCCCGGCCGTAGACGTCGTCGGCCGCCGCGTCCAGCTTGGCCAGCAGCGGGGTACGCACCACCGCGTCCGGGTAGGCCGGGTGGGCGACCTCGTGGGACTCCAGCACCGGCTCGCCCAGCTTGGCGGCCTCGGCGAGCCTGGCCAGCACCCGGTCGTCGACGATGGCGCCGATGACCTCGACCGCCCGGGCCGGGTCGCCGGTCAGCTTGCCGATCGCGGCGGCGATGCCGGCGGCCACCTCGTCGACGCTGCGGTGCCCCTGGTCGGTGTCGATGCCGGTGGCCGGCACCAGGATGTTCTGCGGAGTGGTGCACATCTGTCCGCTGTAGAGCGACAGGGAGAAGGCGATGTTGCGGCACATCCCCGCGAAGTCCGCCGTGGAGTCGACGATGATCGTGTTGACGCCGGCCTTCTCGGTGTAGACGTTGGCGTGGCGGGCGTTGGCCTCCAACCAGTCGCCGTACTCGGTGGAGCCGGTGAAGTCGATGATCCGTACCTCGGGACGGCCGGCGAGGACGGTGGCCAACCGGTCGTCCGGTGCCTCTGCGGCGAGCTGCACCAGGTTCGGGTCGAAGCCGGCCTCGGCGAGCACCTGCCGGGCGTAGCGGACGGTGATCGCCAGCGGCAGCACCGCGCCCGGGTGCGGTTTGATCAGCACCGGGTTGCCGGTGACCAGGGAGGCGAACAGCCCCGGGTAGGAGTTCCAGGTCGGGAAGGTGCGGCAGCCGATCACCAGCGCGACACCGCGCGGCACCACATGGAACGTCTTGGTCATCCGCAGCGGTTCGCCCCGACCGGCCGGCTTCTCCCAGCCAGCGGTCCCGGGGTGGCGGGTCATCTCCGCGTACGCGTAGGCGACGGCTTCCAGCGCGCGGTCGAAGGCGTGCGCGGTGCCGGCCTGGAACGCCATCACGAACGCCTGACCGGTGGTGAACTGCACCGCGTTGGCCAGCTCGAAGGCGTTGGCGTGCAGCCGGGCGAGGATCTCCAGGCAGACTCCGGCGCGGGTGCGCGGGCCGGCGTCACGCCAGTCGGGCAGTGCCGCCCGGGCGGCGTCGATCAGCTGGTCGGGGTCGGCGCGCGGGTACCGTACGCCGAGTTCGAGGCCGAACGGGCTGCGCTCGGTCACCACCGGGCCACCGGTGGCGGTGGCGGTGGCCTGGTCGAGGGGGAAGTCCTTTCCGAGGTACGCGCGAAACGCTGCCTCGCCCTGCGCGGCGGCGTGTTCGCCGTAGATCCGTGGGCTCGGCGACTCGGGGTACGCCGACCAGTAGGCACGTTCGGTGATCGCGGTCAGCGCACGGGCCAGGGTGTCGGCGTGCCTGACGTACAGGGGGTGCGGGGTCTCCGTCATGCCAGCCATCATGCCCGACCGACCGGGGCCGTCGGCTAGACCCGAGCCCCGATCGAGGTGTCCGGTCCGGCTGCCGTGGCGGTGACTCAGATCGTCTGCTGCCAGTTCTGCCAGATGTCGACGGCGCGGTAGCCCACCGCCTCGTTGATGGCGATCATGTGACGGTTGCTGTCGGCGTTCCACGTGTCGATTACCCGCAGCGTCGGTTCGTGCCGCAGGATCAGCCGCAGGTTCTCGATCTTGACGATCAGCCCGAGCCGGTGGCCGCGATGATCCGGATCGACGATGGTGATCTGCTGAATGGCGTGCCAGTCGGGCTCGACCGGACAGGTGATGTGGGTCCAGGCGGCGATCCGCCCGCTGTCGACGTGCCGGGCGACGACGTGGTAGCCCCGGACGCCTTGAGCGCGACGGAACGCCTCGGACTCGCGGATCCGGGCGGCGTCGACCTGCTCGGCCTCCCATTCCAGGTCACCCATTGGCGCGTCGGTGATCAGCCGGCCGTCGAGGTAGGCGATGTCGTCGATGTGCTCGTCGGGCACGCTGCCGGTCCAGTAGAGCAGTTCGTAGCCGGCGGCCCGTTGCCAGCTCTCGGCCAGCAGCGCGTCGAGGGCGGCGTCGTCGACCGTGCCGATGTCGAGCCGGCGCCGGACGTCGACCAGCGCGGACTTGGCGCCCAGCGACTGCGCGAAGGCGGTCGGCGCCGGATCCCGGGTCACCCCGCCCGGCATGGTGTCCGCCGAGTGCCCCATGATCCGGGTCCGGCCGGCGTCGCGTACCCGCGCCACCGCGTACGCGTACAGTGCCCGCCCCACGCCACGCCGCCGGTACTCCGGCAGCACCTGGATGTCCAGGCCGGCGTTGTCCAGGTTGTCCAGCAGCGGGTACTCGATCTTTACCAGGCCGACCGGAGTGCCGTCGAGGTACGCGAGGGCGAACTCGGTCCGCACGTTCCGTCGCGTGGACCCGATCGTGGCGTCGAACCACTGGCGGCGGGAGGGCATGTCCGGCACGTGAACCGAGGCAGCTTTGATCCCGTATGCCTGATCGACGGTGGTCGGATCGGCGGGGTCGAGCGGGGCGATGGTGATGTCCATGCTGTCGAGAGTGCCGGTGCGGGATGAGCCGCGCGACCGATTTACCGACAGCCGACCGTGGCCGGCGGCCACTGACGGCGACCTGGTTTCGCGTCGACCGCCACTGCGGACATTTGGTCGGGAGGACGCTCGCACGGCGCCTCCGGCGTCGTCGGTCGTTGGGACCCGGGGTGAGATTGTTGCCAAGCTCTGTCGGGGCCCTTACGGCGAGTCGTCCTCCCGCACGGAGCATCCTGCGCGGTGCAAGTGCAGTCGTCAAGACCCCACCGGCGTGTTTTCTCAACCTATGGCAAAACTCCGACTACAGACCGCACACAGCACATCGGCCGCTCGGCTACGCCGACCGGCCGAAACAGAGGACAGTGTGCTGGTAGAAGGTCAGCCGAGCAGGCCGGCTTCACGAACCGAACGCAACGACGGCTTTACCCGGTGCGTCGGGCCGACCAGGCCGGCAACGGCGTCGATCGTCTTCAGCCCTTCGCCGGTGTTGTAGACGACCGTCTCCGCGGTCGGGTCGAGCCGACCCGCGGCGACCAACTTCTTCAGCACAGCGGCGGTCACCCCGCCGGCGGTCTCGGCGAAGACCCCGGTGGTCCGGGCCAGCAGCCGGATCCCGTCGCGGATCTCGGCGTCGTCGGCGTAGTCCATCCACCCGCCGGTACGGCGGACCGCCTCCAGGGCGTACAGGCCGGCCGCCGGGTCACCGATGTTGAGCGACTTGGCGATCCCGGTCGGCTTCACCGGCACGATCGTGTCGGTGTCGCGGTGCAGGGCGGTGGCGATCGGGTTGCAGCCGGCCGACTGCGCGCCGAACACCCGCCAGCCGTTCGCCGGTGCCTCCACCAGGCCGATCTCGACCAGCTCGCTGAACGCCTTGTCGACCTTGGTAAGCAGCTCACCGCTGGCCATCGGGATCACCACCTGCTCGGGGATCCGCCAGCCGAGCTGCTCGGCCACCTCGTAGCCGAGGGTCTTGGACCCCTCCGCGTAGTACGGCCGCACGTTGACGTTGACGAAAGCGGTGTCCTCGAACTCGTCGGTCTCCACCAGCTCGCTGCAGAGCCGGTTCACGTCGTCGTAGGAGCCGTCGATCGCGACGAGTTCCCCGCCGTACACCGCGGTAGTAATGATCTTGCCAGGCTCCAGGTCACCGGGAATGAAGACGATCGACGGCACACCGGCCCGAGCGGCGTGCGCGGCCACCGAGTTGGCCAGGTTGCCGGTGGAGGCGCAGGCGAAGCGGGTGAAGCCGAGCGTACGGGCGGCGGTGAGGGCGACCGAGACAACCCGGTCCTTGAACGAGTGGGTCGGGTTGGCGCTGTCGTCCTTGACCCACAGCGGCGCCCGGATGCCGAGCTCCTCGGCGAGCGCGTTGGCCGAGATCAGCGGGGTGAAGCCGGGATCCAGGCTGACCCGGGTGGCCGGGTCCTGACCGGCGGGCAGCAGCGGCGCGTACCGCCAGATGTTTGCCGGGCCCGCCTCGATGTCGGCGCGGGTGACGCGGGCGAGAGCCGCCGGGTCGTAGGAGACCTCCAGCGGCCCGAAACACTCGTAACAGGCGTGCTGCGCGGCGAGTGGATACTCGGCACCGCAGCCCCTGCAGACCAGTGCCCGCGCCGGGCTGGCCGAACTCACGGTAGCGGAATCATTGCTGGTGGTGGTTGCGCTGATCAGCGACGTCATGCGAGGCAGTCCTCTCATCTTCCCCAGCGCCGCACGTTGCGACGGGGACGGAATTGGCACCTGCCACGCCCTACCTCAGCTGACGACGCGTACGGGTCGCCTGGTCGAGTTGTGCGCGGTGGTTGCCGGGGCTTCGTCGGGCCGTGTCCCTCTGCCCCTCTGGATGAGGTATTGAGTTGTGTTTCCCAGCGAGTGTACGGGCGGCACCCGCCCCGGACACCCGCTCGTCCCAGGGTGTGAGCAAGCCCGCACCGATCGCCACCGACACTCGCACCAACAGCCAGGCGTCGAGGAGCCGGCCGGACGTCACACCGGGCGGGCCCGCCGCAGCCAGTCCCACGCCTGCGACTCTGCGCCGGCGTCGAAGTGCCGGATCTCGATCGGCGTCAACGTGTCGCAAGCCCGGGTCACCCATTCGGCGGTACGCGTGCCGCCGACCACCGCCGTCCGGTCGATGTCGGTCAGGTGGTCCCTGGCGAAACGTAGCCGGTCGTCGATGGCGGCCAACTGCATCCCCGGCAGCTCGTCGTCGGGCAACCGGCCGAGTACCGAGATCGACCCGTACTCGGCGATCATCTCCCGCAACTCGCGATACAGGTCCTGGTGCTCCTGCTCGGTCAGCTTGCCGGCCACCTCGTAGCCGAGCACATTGCCTTCCTGCCCGATCTTGGTGATCATTTCGCCCCCTCGTCCCGAATGTCGCTTTCTGTCGTCTTCCCCGGCTGTACTCCTTCCCCAACGGTCACCACCCACACCTGTCGGTCCTCAGCTGCCGACCGCCGCTGCCACCACGGCCAGGACCTCGTCGAGCAGCGGTGTCGGCGCGGCGATCGTCGCCGACGAGTCCAGGGTGTGCGGCGTACCGTCGACGTCGACGACCGCCGCCCCCGCCTCCCGGGCTATCAACGTGCCGGCGGCCATGTCCCACGGCTTGTTCGACAGCGCGATCGACACGTCGGCCCGCCCCTCGGCGACCCAGACCAGATCGATCGCGGCCGAGCCGAGCATCCGCACCCGCAGCGCGGTGCGCGCGATCCCGGCCGCGAGGGCGAACCGGGGCGCGTTGCGCTCCTCGGCGTCCTCGCCGACCGCGTAGTCACCGAGGTTGACCAGCGCGTCGGGCAGCCGATCGGCGCCCCGGATGCGGATCGGCCGGCCGTCGCGGTACGCCCCGCGACCGGCGGTCGCCGTGTACCGGCTGGCCAGGAACGGCAACTCGACCACGCCGACCACGGGACGCCGGTCCCGGACCAGGGCCAGCGACACCCCACACAGCGGTACGCCGTGGGCGAAGTTGACCGTACCGTCGATCGGGTCCAGCACCCACTGCTCGCCACCGCCTGCCCCACCGGTGCCGACTGCCCCACCGGTGCTGCCCTCCTCCTCGCCGAGGAACCCGATGTGCGGCGTGGCGTCGGCGAGGAACGCGCGCAGGTCCCGCTCCACCGCCAGGTCCACCTCGGAGGCGTAGTCCCGGTCGCCCTTGCCGGCCAACTGCCCCGGATCACGGGTCCGCATCAGCTCCGCACCGCGCGCGGTCGCCCGCACCGCTGTCGCCAGCAGCTCATCGAGGGTCGGTGGTGCGTCCGGGGCCACTGGTTCAGAAGCTGGCCGCGTACCCACGGCTCGACTCGATCGCGCTCTGCGCCAGCGCCGCCGCCTCGGCCAGCTTCTGCTTCGCCTGCTCCACCTTGGCGATGGTCTCGGCCACCTGCGAGTGGCTCGAACCGCTGGTGATCGCCCGCAATGCGGCCCCGCTGCCGCTCAGCGCCTCCGCGCTCGCCCGGATCGCCCCCACCTGCTGACCGACCTCGTCACCGAACCGGGCAACCCCCGCCTTGACCTCTTCGACCGAACTCACGCCAGCACCCTCCCCATCGGACCATGTACGGGACCACTCTGACGCTACCGGACCTGAGCCACGTTCACTGTTCACCATCCGACCGCGCCCGCCTCCTCGGGCCACCGGCGACACCACCTATCCACAGTTACCCTGAGTAGGCGTGGCAGGTCATGAAGTAAGCGGACACCGACACCCGTCAAGCAGCCGTGACAGAGCGTCAGTCGCCCGCCCTCCTCCGCACAACCATCCTGACTGGAGCAATGAAACCGCAGGTGAGAGCGGGTGCCTTCTGCCAGAGGGCCAGCCGGACGCCGGTCACGGCGACGGTCTTCGGGTCACCCGTGCACCTTTTCCCCCCCGCACCTTTCGACGATCACCGTCGGCAACGATAGAGTGGAGCCGGACCGTGTGGGACAGACCACGCCTGAGGGTACGGAGTTGCCGTGGGACAGGGTCGCAATCATCGAGGCATGCTGATCGAGCCGGATCACCGACGCCCGGCTCGACCGGTACTGCGAACACAAAGGGCGGCCGCGCCCGTCGGGGCGACCGTCGAGCACGCGCTCCGGCGTTTCATGCAGCTCGGTTCGGTCGGCGTCGACGAACGCGACACCGACACAGGTCTGCTCCGCGCCGGCCGGAACTGACCTCCACGCCGACTGCATCCCGCGTTGAGCGCCGTGAGCGGGTGCGGCGGCCAGCAAGCCGAGCGCGGTTTGCAGGGCCCGAGCAGGCTGATCAAGACCATCAACCGCTGGAAGTCCCGTACGAGTGAGGCGAGCAACAGTAGAGCTCGGTCATCGGTGTCGTGGTGTTCACGGATTCACACCCTCCCGGCCCTGGTCAACCAGTGCGATGTAGGCATCTTCAAGTGACGGGGTCGCGGTCGTCCGGGTCCGACAGCTAGGCGCCGCAAGGGATGACGCGGCGTGTGCACGTACTGAATCATGGCTGGCATGGCGACGGCGGTGTGGATCGGTGCGGACCTGCGGCGACGGGCCGCCCTGCTCCTACGTTTCGGCTGGGTCGAGGCGAAGTCGTGCGGCTTCGCGGTCGCGGTCTTCACCTGCCTGGCCCTGACCTCGGTCGTGCCGCTACCGATTCCCCGCTACGACGCCCTGCTGATCTGCATGGTCGCCCTGACGATCGGCCTGTGGCTGGTCGGCTGGGAGACCGGCCGCGAGGTCGCCGTCATCGCCGGCTTCCACCTGGTCGGGCTGGCCTTGGAGCTGTTCAAGGTGCAGGTCGGGTCCTGGTCGTACCCGGAGGAAGCGCTCACCAAGATAGCCGGCGTCCCGCTCTACTCCGGGTTCATGTACGCGGCGGTCGGCTCGTAAATCTGCCAGGCGTGGCGCCGCTTCGACCTGCGGGTCACCGCGTACCCGGCCGTTGTGGTGACCGTGCTGGCGGTCGCCGTCTACGCCAACTTCTTCACCCACCACTACCTGCCCGACGCCCGCTGGGTGCTGGCCGCGCTGCTGCTGATCGCGCTCCGGCGTACCTGGGTGCACTTCACCGTCGATGACGCCCGGCTGCGGATGCCGTTGGCGCTGGCGTTCGTGCTGATCGGGTTCTTCCTGTGGGTCGCCGAGAACATCGCGACGTTCCTCGGTGCCTGGACGTACCCGGATCAGCAGCACGTCTGGACGTTCGTGCACGCCAGCAAGTTCGGCTCCTGGTCACTGCTGGTGACCCTGTCGTTCGTCCTGGTCGCGTCGGTCAAGGCCACCGAGGGACGGCTGTACGGCGACCGACCCGAGCCCAGCGTGACGACCGCCGACTCAGCCTGACAACCCGCCGGCCCGGCGGCGTCGGCCGACGTAGCGGGGGCCGAAGCGGCGGTGCCCGTGGCACGAGAATGCCCTGGGCACCGCCGCCGAGACCTCACAATCGGTGGTTACTCCCACCTGATCTTGACGCAGTTGCCGGTGGTGTAGCTGCCGTTGTCGTGCCTTGCCAGCTCGTGGGCGGAGTTCGCGATCCGGGCACACACCTTCGGCTTGTCGCCGACAGCGTTGATGAACGCCGGGTCGTTGGTCGAGACCACCGACGGCTGGTTGGCCTCGACGTACCAGAATCCCTGCTGGTTCTGGGGCACGTGGCTACCCATGATGTCGTCCGGCGGGTTGGTGCCGTCGCTGCCGTAGATGTGCAGGTGCCATCCGCCGTTGACGGACGGTCGGTTGCCGCCGAACTCCGCGTCGTACTCGACGGTCAGCTCGCCACCGGCGACTCTGGCCGAGGTGAGGCAGACCCAGGTCCAGTTGCTCTTGATCTCGTCCGTGCACTGCTCGTCGGCCGGCACCTCGGGGACGGCTTCCACCTCGTCGTCCGGAGTCGGCTGGTCAAGGTCCGTTCCCGCGCCCTGCGCCTGGTCGCCGATACCCTGGCCCACCGGTTGCTGAACCTCGGTGCCCTGTCCGCCGCTGGTCAACGCGTAGGTCACCCCAGCGCCGGCCAGCAGCACCACCAGCACCGCGGCGGCCACGATCAACGGGCCCCGCCCGCGTTTCGCCGACGACCCCCGCGACGGGTCGGTCGCGGAGTAGTCAGGTGCCACCGACTCGGCCGCACCGACCTGCTCGGTACGCGACGAGTAGGTGGCCCCGAGGTTCGTGCGCCCGGCAGCGCCGCCGACAGCAGTCGGTGTGCCCTCGGTACCGACGTACGCCCCCGACGGGGGCACCGGAACAGAAGCCGATCCCGTGGGTGGAACACGGTACGTCGCCGTGGTCGGCGACGCTGCGGGTGTACCTGCCATGCCGTGCGACGCCGACATGGCCGGCGGCGCCGGCGCGGGTGGCTGTCCACCCGTCCTGGCCTGTCCCGGCAGCCCGAGAGCGGCCAGCCAGGCTGCCCCGAGCGAGACCGAGTACTTGGGGTGCGCGTCGACCGCCACCGGCCGGCCCAACTCGGAGCCGACCAGCTGGGAGACGATCGGCATCCGCGACGAACCACCGACCAGCAGTACCGAGTGCAGTTGCTCCGGCGAGCAGCCGGCGGACCGGACCGCACGGTGCAGTGCCTCGATCGAGCCGTGCAGCACCGGCCGGACCATCGCCTCGAGCTCGGAGCGGGTCAGCCGGATCTCCGTGGAGATGTTGGGCAGCAGCACCGGGATGGAGGTGTCGGTGTCGGACGACAGTGCTTCCTTGGCCTGGATGCACTCGTCGCGCAGCCGGGCAACCGCGGCGATCGCCGCCGGATCGTCCTCGTCGAGCTCTTCGAGCTTGCCGCCGAGTGCCGCCCGGACATGGTTGAACACGGCCGCGTCGAAGTCGATGCCGCCGAGCCGTTCGATGCCCTCCGGCTGGCCCAGGATCTCGAACCCGGTCGGGGTCTTGCGCAGCACCGCCGCGTCGAAGGTGCCGCCGCCCAGGTCGTACACCGCTACCACGGCACCGGGCTCGATGCGCAACTGCTCCGCGTAGTTGACCGCCGCCCCCTCCGGCTCGGAGGTGTAGCTGACCGGCAGGTCGAGGTTCGCCATCCGCACCGCCTGGCGGAGCAGGTCCATCTTGTACGGACCCCAGTTCGCGGGGTGGGAGACGCAGATCGAGCCGGGGAAGCCGCCTTCGCGGCGGGCCACTTCCTCCACCACCGAACGGAGCAGGCGGGACATCAGCGCTTCGGCCGACTGCGGCACCCCGCCGAGCAGGATCGGGGTGGTGTCACCCAGTCGTCGTTTGAACTCGCGGGCCACCCGCTGCGGCTCGGAGAGCCCGCGGCGGTGCGCGGCCTCACCGGTCAGAAACGTCTCGTCCTGACGCAGCAACACCACCGACGGGATCGCGGAGCTGCGTCCGCCGAGCGAAACGGTCTCCACCCGACCGTCCCGCCAGACCGCCGCCGCAGTGAACGTTGTTCCGAGGTCTATGCCAAGTGCGTACATCGTGAATGCTCCGATGAGTTCGTGGAGACAGCTAGGGCCAGGCTCTATTGGGCCGGCCGCAGGTCTGGCTGAGACCGTGCGGTCGGGTCGCTTCGGCTGAAGGTAGCGGTGTGACGCGAGTAGCCCCAGCTCGGCTGGCCTGCTCGCCGAGCCACGGAGAGGCGCTCACCAGGGCCGCCGTTGTTCGGCGATCATGCCCTCACATGACCGGACCGCCACCCGGGCGGCCATCGACATCTCGTACGAGGTCATCGGGCTCTCGGCCCGGCGCTGCCAGCGGGTCAGCGCATCGGCGGCGCCCGCGGCCAACTCGGCGGCTGACGCGTCGGCCGGCAACCGCAGCCGCTGGTGGACCGCGGCACCCGCGCCGCCGATCAGCTGCTCCAACTCGGCGACGACCTCGGGTTTTCCGGTGACCCAGCCGGAACGCAGGCTGGAGAGCACGCGCAGCTCGTTGAACGGATGCGCGGACGCGATGATCTCCTCGACCGCGCCGGCCACCTGCTCGCTACCGGGCCGGACGCAGACCCGGGTCACATCGGCCAGGGCGAGCAGCGCGGATCTGGACTTGAGCACGTCCCGGCGCTCGAAGAACAGCGAGCCGAGGACCTCCCGCAGCTGAGCTAGCCCGCTGCGCTCGGTCAACTCCTGGGACAGCTCGGTCGCGGTGGTGGCCGGATTGTGCCGCAGCATGGCGGCGGAGAGTCGGACGCCGAACAGGCCGAACCGGCCCAGCAGCGCCTCCCGTTCGATCGTGGTCAGGCCGAGTTCCGGCATGTTCTGCAGGAAGCGGTCAGCGGAGAGCAGCAGCTGCTCAGCCTGAGCCACCGGCAGCTCGGCGACCCGTCGTAGCTGCGCGACCTCCGATTCGGTGAGGGTCGCCGCGGTCTCGGCCAGCAGCCCGGCGACGGGTACGACGGACTGCACCAGCCGCCGGATGTTCGCGTCGCCGCTCATCCGCTGCGCGATCCGCCGCGCCGACGCCATCGCGTCGAGGCGGCCGACACCGATCTCGTCGGCCCGCGACAGAATGCCGATGGCGTTCACTGGGTTGGGTCGCGACACCTCGACGTCGTGGAAGGCCCGCAGGAACTCGACATCGTTGGCGTGCAGGTGACGCATCAGGTAGACGACCGCGTCGGCGGGGGTCTCCTCGTCGTCCGGGACGAGTAGATCCCAGGACCGCTGCGAGGTCTGCTCGGACAAGGATCCGATGCCCGGGGTGTCGATCAACGTCACGGTACGTAACGCCTGTGACGGCCAGGTGACCACCAGTTGGGCCACGTCGTCCACGGCCAGGTCACCGAGGTCCACCTCGATGGCGCCCTCGTCGCGGCTGAACCGCAGTTGACGCGGCTCACCCTCGGCGGGCAGGGCGAGCACCCGGTAGGTGTGCCCGTCCTGGTACCAGGTGACGATGCGGGTGCACTCCCCGGCGTCGGTGGGCGCCAACCGGTCACCGACCAGGGCGTTGAGCAACGTCGACTTACCGGCCTTGATCCGACCGGCGATGGCGACCCGCAACGGTTCGTCGAGCCGTCCGGCGACGGCGGTCAGCCGACGCTCGTACGGCGTTGCGCGATAGACTTCGATGGCTTGGTTGAGTACGCCGCGCGTACGGGTGATCAGGCTCATCCGGTCACCTCCTGTGACCGCTGCCTGCGTAAGCGGATCCGGACCAACTCGGACTCCACATCCTCACGCCGCTGCTTCCTGGTCTGCTTGAGTGTGCCCTGCTGTCATTTCCACGACGGCTGTGCCGTCGACAGGACACGCAGACATCCCGGCCACCTGCCGACCAGCGTACTTCCGGCTGGTCGTGCAGCCCCCCGGCAGAGATGCTTCCGCGGCTCAAGCCGAGCGTCTGCTCGGCATCCGACAATCGAGGCGCAGTCGATGCGCCGCAGCACACGGTACACGCGTACGGTGTCAGGCCATGCGGCGGCCACCGGTGCCACCCGTAGACTACCGGACCGATGCGGGGCGAGGAGGGGCTGCACGGGTGACTGTCGTGGTGGGTGTGGACGGTGCCGGGCGGACGCATCGGCTCGGCGAGATCGCCGCGGCCGCCGACCGACCGGTCGTACGCGTGACGCCGGCGATCGCCGACGATCTCACCGGCTGCCTCGCGCAGGCCCGGGCCGAGGGTGCCGTCGTCGTCGTCGACGACGCCCACCGATTGACGCCGCAGGTGCTGCGGGCGCTGGCCGTCGCCGCCCGGGACGGCACGGCGATGGTGGTCGCCCGAAGACCCACCATCGACCGGCCGGAGCTGGCGGACCTGGATGAGGCGGTCGCCGCCGCGGGTGTGGTCGAACAGCTCGGCCCGCTCGACCCGGACGCGCTGGCCGCGCTGGTGGCCACCGCGCTCGGCGAGCCGCCGACAGCGCGACACCTGGCGGCGGTCCAGACTGCCTCGGCCGGTCTGGCCGCCGTCGCGGTCGCGGTCGCGGCCGACCCGGACGGCACACCGCCGGCGCTGGTCGCCCGGCTGCAACGTCGGATCACCGGGCCGGGCGACAGCCCGGCGGCGCTGGCTGCGGTCCTCGCGCTCGGACTCGGACTCACCGACGACGTGGTCTGCGCCGCGGCCGGCCTGGACCTGACGCAGACGGCGGCCGGGATGCGTGCCCTGCGCGACATGGGACTCCTGACACCCGACGGCGAACAGATGATCCCGGCGGTCGCCCGCGCGTTGCTGGCCGACCTGTCCGCGTCGGAGCGGCGGCGACTGCACGAGACCGTGGCGCGGGCGCTGCTGGCCACCGGCGCGGAACCGGTCCGCGCCGCCGCGCAGCTACGCGCCGCGCGGGCCCGGACACCGACCGCCGCCGACGTCTACCGGCAGGCCGCCGACCAGCTCCGGTTCACCGACCCCGGCGCCGCACTGTCCTGGTACGACGATGCCCTCGACGCCGGTGCCGACCCGACCCTGGTGGCCGCAGGCCGAGCCGAAGCCGCGACGCTGCTCGGCTTGCCGGTCGACCTGGACGGCCCCGCCGCCGCACCGTCCGACGCGGCCCGGCTCGCGATGGTCGCCGGTGCCGCCGCCGCCTACGACGGCCGGGCCGGCCGGGCCGCCACGGCGCTGGTCGGCGCCGGCGATCCCGGTCCGGTGCTGGCCGTCGCGGCGTTGATGGCCACCGGCCAACCCGAATCGGCGCGAACGGGGGCCACCGGCCAGGCACCGCTGCCGTTGCGGCGGCTGGCCGAGGCGTCGCTGACGGTCGGCGACCCGGGCGAGGCCCTGCCGCTGATGATCGAGGCGGCCGAGAGTTTCGAGCAGACCCCGCCGGCCGTCGCGGTGCCCGACCTGCCACACGCGCTCGGCGCGCTGGTGGCGGTGACCGCAGGGGATGTTTCCTCCGCCGAGTACCTGCTGGGGCGGGCCCTGACGAGCGGGATCGGCGGGCCGGTGGCGGTGAACCGGCATCGTCTGCTGTTGGCCTGGGCCCGGATGCGGACCGGCCGGTACGACACCGCGCTGGCTGAGCTGCGCCGCCTCGACGACACCGCGCTACCCGGCCGCGAACGGCTGATGTACGCCGGTCTCGCCGCCGGCATCGCCCGGCGCAGCGGGGACATCGCCCAGTTGCGTACGGCGTGGGCGGTCGCCGACCCGGTGCTGGCCCGGCGGGCGGTGGATCTGTTCCAGGTGGAGGTGGTCGAGGAGTTGCTGGTCGCGGCCGCCCGGCTACGCCACCATCAGCGGATCACGCCGGTCATCGACGAGTTGGACGGCATCGTCGACCGGCTCGGTCGACCGGCCGCCTGGGCCGTCTCGATCGGCTGGATCCGGCTGCAGATAGCCGTCGTCGGCGAGGACGCGGCCGCTGCCGCCGCCGCAGCGGCCCGGCTCGGTGCGATCGATCCGGACGGACAACGGCAGCAGGCACAGTGTCGCGCCGCCGCCCGGTGGGCGGACACACTCACCGGCGAGGTCGACGCGGACGCCGTTCTGAGCGACGCCGCCGACCTCGCCGCGGCCGAGCTGCCCTGGGAGTCGTCGAGGTTGATCGGGCACGCGGCCATCCGTACCACCGACGCATCGGCCGCCCGCCGGCTGCTGGAGCGGGCCCGGGACCTGTCCAGGGTGGAGGTTGCTGCGAACGACACACAGCCGGACGCCTCCCGTGGTGGCCTGTCGGACCGGGAGGTGGAAGTAGCACGGTTGGTGTTGGCCGGTCGCACCCACCGTGAGATCGGGACGCAACTTTTCCTGTCTCCCAAGACAGTCGAGCACCACGTGGCCCGGATCCGAGCCAAACTGGGTGCCACCAACCGGGCCGAACTGATCGCCACGCTGCGCAGCCTGCTGCCGGCGGAGGCATAACCTGTCGGTTAGCCGACCTGCGGTTGGCCACACCCCCTAGCCCCCGGAACCTGGCAGGGGGGAAGCCCCGATGCGGGGCACCGGTGGCGACCCGCACGCTTGTACCTGTCCAGCCGATCAGCGCAGGACCCAACTTTCTTCTGAGGAGACGTCATGGCCGCCGTAGAGATCACCCCGCTGATCATCGAGAAGATCCAGGCAATGTTCGAGAAGGTGTTCAGCAGCGAGGCGGAGACCGCCAAGTTCCTCGACGACCCGGCCGGGGCGTTCGCCGCCAACGACATCGACGCCGAGACGCTCAACTCCGTCGACATCGACCAGGTCGTCAACGACGCCGCGTTCGGCAGCAACGACGGATTCTCCGGCGGTGGGGGCGGCGGCTTCGGGGGCGGCGGCGGGGGCAGCTTCGCCGGCGGGGGCGGCGGCGGCAGCTTTGCCGGCGGGGGTACCGGTGGCGGTGCTGGCGGGGGCGGCAGCTTCGGGGGCGGCGCCGCTGGTGGCGGGGGCGGGGGCGGCGGATTCGGGGGCGGCGCGGTCAACGTGCCGACCCCTGCGGCGGTGCAGCAGGTCACCACGGTCACCCAGAACTTCACCACCCAGAACTTCACCGACAACTCGCAGAGCTTCACCGACAACTCCACCGACATCGACAACTCGGTCGACGTCGACGTGGACGGCGAGGTCGACGGTGACCTCGAGATCGACTCGACGAACCTGAACCAGGCTGGCGACGGCAACGTCGCCAACACCGGCGACGGTGACGTCAACGCGGCTGTCGGTGACGGTGCGGTGGCTCAGCAGGGCGACGGCGACCAGGTCGCCGCGACCGGCGGGTCGGTGGCCGCCGGCGACGACGCGTTCGGCGTCACCGGTGACAACTCGTCGCTGGAGTTCGTCGACGGCGACAAGGTCACCGCGGGTGACGGTGCGGTGATCGGCACCGGTGACGGCGACGTGCTCGGGGCGACCGGTGACGGGGCGTTCCTCGGCAACTCGGAGTCCGGCGACGTGGTGGGCAACACCGGCGACAACGCGGTCACCGCCGGCGACGACATCGACGGCGTGGTCAACACCGGGCTCAACACCGGAGTGATCGCCGACGGCGACGTCGACCGGACGGTGCTGGGCGACAACACCGGCATCGTCGCCGACGACGTGGACAAGGCCGTCGTCGGGGACAACAACCAGGCCGCCCAGTTCGACATCGACACCAGCGGCGCCGCTGGCGGCAACGCCAGTGGCACCGGTGGAGCCGGTGGCACCGGCGGCAGCGCCGACGCCGACGGCGGCAACGCCGGCGACGGCGGGACCGGGGCCGGGGTCGGCGCCGGCGTCGGGGTCGGGCTGCGCGGCGACGGCGAAGGCAGGGGCGAAGGCGACGGCGAGGGCGGGGCCGGTGGCGACGGTGGCGCCGGCGGCAGCGCCGTCGGTGGCAGCGGCGCCGGTGGTGCCGGCACCGGCGGGGACGCCAGCGGTGGCGCCGGTGGCGCGCTGGGGCCAATCAACATCAACTTCGGTGGCGGCAGCCAGCAGAACACCACCGACTCCCAGATCGAGGACTCGTCGCTGGCCTCCGGTGGCAACTCCGCCAGCACCCAGGACTCCTTCAACGATCAGTCCACCAACGACTCGTTCAACGACCAGTCGACCGACAACTCGATCGAGAACGAGGACTCGTTCAACACCGACGATTCGTTCAACACCGAGGACTCGTTCACCGCCGACGACTCCTTCAACAGCAGCGACTCGTTCGGTGGCAGCCCGGCCGCGCCCGACGCCGCGCCGGAGGCGCCACTCGGGGCGGCGTGATCGCACGACAACCACACAACGGTTCGGCCGCTGTCGGGCGGCCAGCCGACTGAGCGCCAGGATGGCGTGGTGGGTCCGGGGGGCTTACCACGCCATCCTGGCGCTCGGAGCCGGTTGACCACCTGACTGCGGCGCGCCGTAACCTACGGAACGGGAGGAGCGACGTTGACCACCACCACGGCACCACCTGACGCTGACGGCACACTCCAACGGGCGACCCAGATCGTCGACCTCGCGTTGCGCGCCTGTGAGGCGTACGAACGCACCGACCTCGCCAGCCGGTTGGCCGCCATCCGGCAGACCCTGGCCGACCCGGTGGTGCACGTCGTCGTCGTCGGCGAGTTCAAACAGGGCAAGAGTTCGCTCGTCAACGCACTGGTCGGGACGAAGATCTGCCCGGTCGACGACGACGTCGCCACCGTGCTGCCGACCTACATCCGATACGGGCAGGAATCGTCGGCGAAGCTGCTGTTCAATGACGACCCGGCCCGGCGGGAGCCGCTCGCGGTCGACCGGGTCCGCGACGTGGTCCTGGAGAACGACGTCGAGGGCACCCCCGAAGGTGTCGCCGGGGTGGAGGTCCGCCTGCCGCGCAAGCTGCTCGCCAACGGCCTCGTCATGGTCGACACCCCCGGTGTCGGCGGGCTCGGCTCGGTCCACGCGGCGGCCAGCCTGGCCGCCGCGTCGATGGCCGACGCGCTGCTCTTCGTCACCGACGCCGCCCAGGAGCTCACCCGAAGCGAGTTGGACTTCCTGCGGCAGGCCCGCGAGGTGTGCCCCACCGTGGTGTGCGTGGTCACCAAGACCGACTTCTATCCGCAGTGGCGCAAGATTCGCGACCTGAACGCCGGACACCTGGGCGGCGAGTTGGAGATGCCGATCATCCCGGTCTCGTCCGCGCTGCGGCTGCGCGCCGTGACCGCCAACGACAAGGATCTCAACGCCGAGTCCGGCTTCCCGGAGCTGGTCAAGTTCGTGACCCAGCGGGTGGCCGGCGGAGCGGCGACCCGGGTGGCCACCCAGGCCGCGGCCTCGGTTGTCGGGATCTGCGAGCAGATCGAGAACCAGTTCCAGGCCGAACACGCCGCGCTGGCGGACCCGGCGGCCGCTGCCAAGGTGGTGGACGAGCTCACCGCGGTCAGGCAGCGGGTCGAGGCGCTCAAGGCGGCCGCCGCGAAATGGCAACAGACGCTGGCCGACGGGATCTCCGATCTCAACAGCGACGTCGACCACGACCTACGGGCCCGGCTCCGCCGGATCCTCGAGGAGGCCGACGCCGCGATCGAGGAGATCGACCCCGCCGACGCCTGGGACGAGACGGAGCGCTGGCTGCAGGCCCGTGTCTCCCACGAGCTGCTGGCCAACTACATGATGCTCCGGGACCGGGCGATCATCCTCAGCGACGAGGTGGCCACCCACTTCCAGGAGGCAGCCGGCCAGGTACTTCGCCAGGTCGCCGTCACCGACCCGATACAACTGGTCGGCAGTGCCCAGGTGGAGCACAAGATCGAGCTGGCGAAGATGAAGCTCGGCAAGCAGGCGATGGTGGCGCTCAAGAGTGCCTACGGCGGTGCGCTGATGTTCGTCATGCTGGGTTCGTTGACCGGGATCGCCCTCGGCCCGATCGGGGTGGGGATCGGGTTGGTGATGGGTCGCAAGGGCCTGCGCGACGAGAAGAAGCGGCAGCGTGCGAACCGGCAGGGCCAGGCCAAGAACGCCGTACGGCGCTACTGCGACGAGGTCAGCTTCGTGATGACCAAGGACTCGCGGGACACGCTGCGCCGGATTCAGCGTCAGCTCCGGGACCACTACAGCGCCCTGGCCGAGGAGCTGTCCCGGTCGAACGCCAAGGCGCTGAGCGCCGCGTCCGAGGCCGCCCAGCGGACCAAGGCCGAGCGGGAGACCCGGCTACGCGATCTGAAGGCCGAGCTGGACCGGCTTCGCCAGCTGCGGGAACACGCTACGGCCGTCGTCGGCTGACCGAAGCCGGTCAGCCCGGAAGCTCGATTCTCGTTTCATCGTGATCCCGTCGCAGAATTTCATCCTGCGACGGGATGCTGGCTCCGGCGCGCGCCCAGCTAGCCGAGGTCGTCGATCTCCGCAGCGTCGCCCGACGCCGCCGGCACCGCCCATGGGTCGACCGGCAGCAGCGGATCGTCCGGGAGGTCCAGCGGATCATCCGTACCCTCGAACGTGACCGGCTCCGCCGCCTCGGTGGCTGGGCCGGCGGCGACGGCGTCGGCCTGTTCCACCACCGGGCCGTCGCCGTGGCCGAACGACGCCTCCAGCGGAGCGCCGTCGAACGTGTCAGGCCGGCTGGTGACGGCGCCGCTCGCCTCGTCCAGGCTCTCCTCGTCCAGGAAGTGGTCGTCGTCGGCCTGCTCGACCGGGGCGTCGAGCTGCGGCACTCCGTCGAGCCCGGCGGCATCGAGCGACGCGGCATCGAACCCGGCGTCGTCGAACCCGGCGTCGTCGAGCACGGCCGTTGGGGCGGCGGCGAGCAGATCGAGCGGGGATCCCAACCCGGCCATCGCGGTGCCCTCCTCGCCCGGGACCGGGCTGTTGGCCATGACGAGCGGGGCCAGATGTTCGGCCACCTCGGCCGGGGCGGTCTCGGCATAGCTGACCACGGCCTGGGTGAGTAGCTCCGCTGGCAGGTCCGCGTAACCGTTGGCGTGCAGCACGGCAGCGACCTCGCCATGGGCTGCGGCGTCGCCGGTCAGCCCAGCGAAGATCTCATGCAAGGATCGCGCCGGTGCCATGTGACCACTGTAAGAAGGTCACCCCCGGCACCGGCAAGGGGGACATCCCCGATCCCGCCCCTAACCCGGGGTGCCGCCCTGCGGTCACGAGGTCACGAGGTCACGTCCTTGTGGGTGAAGCGCCAGAAGGCCAGGGACAGAAAGATGGTGGCGTAGGCCAACGCCGCGATGCAGCCGCGCACGATGTCGTCGGTCTGCCCAGGCGTCGACAACAGCCCCAGCCAGGCCGTGCTGAAGTGGGTCGGCAGAAACTCCCGCAGTACGCCGAGCGCGGTGATCTGGTCCAGGATGCTGGACAGGATCCACAGCAGCACCGCGCCGCCGACCGCGCCGAGCGCCGCGTCGGTCGACACCGACAGCAGGAACGCCAGCGACGCCACGATCAACAGCACCACCGCCAGGTAACCGAGGATGCCGAGCAGCCGCAGCACCCCTTCGCCGGCCGGAATCTCGGCGGCCACCGTCGAGCGCAGCGGCGACCAGCCGTACCGCAGGGTGCCGACCAGCAGTGCCGTGGCGGCCAGGATCAACAGCGACAATCCCGAGTACGCCAGGGCGACGACCAGCTTCACCGCCAGCAGTCTGGCCCGGGGCACCGGCACGGCCAGCAGGTAGCGCAGGCTCCCCCAGCTGGCCTCGCTGGCCACCGTGTCGCCGCAGAACAGCGCCACCGCCACCACCAGCAGGAACGTCGACGACACGAAGATGGTGAACAGGGTGAAGTTCAGCCCGCCGGAGGTGGCCAGCTCGACCAGGCTGGCGAACTCTCCGCCGCCGTTGTCGTCGTCGCCGTCGTCGAACTCGAAGGCGATCAGCACGATCAACGGCAGCAGCACCATGAAGCCGAGCGTCAGCTGGGTGCGCCGACGCGCCGCCTGACGGCGTACCTCGGCCCACAACGGCAAGGTGGCGCGGGCCCGGTAGCCGCCGGCGGCGCCGGACGGATCGGCCGGCCCGGTGCCCGAGAGGCCGGCCGGTCCCGCGCCCGGCTGTTCCGCGCTCGGCGATTGCACAGCAGACATCAACGGTCCCCGCTTCCCCGTGAGTTCTCGCCGACCAGAGCGAGAAAGGCATCCTCCAGGCGGCGGCGCGGCACCACCCGGTCCACCGCCACCCCGGCCCGGACCAGCTCCGCGACGACTTCGCTGCGCGCGGTGCCGTTGACATCGACGATCAGCCCGGCGCCCTCGGCACCGACGGTACGCACCCCCGGCAGCCGGTCCAGCACCGTCTCGGCGGCGGCCACGTCCGAGACGTCGAACTGCACGCTCGGCGAGTCGCCGACGATGTCGTCGACCGGCCCGGCCGCCACGATCCGGCCCTTGTTGACCACCACCGCGTGGGTACAGGTCTGCTCAACCTCCGCCAGCAGGTGGCTGGAGACCAGCACCGCCCGTCCGCCGGTGGCGTACCGCCTGAGCACCCGGCGCATCTCGGCGATCTGCGGCGGATCGAGCCCGTCGGTCGGTTCGTCGAGAACCAGCAGCTCCGGCAGGCCGAGCATGGCCTGGGCGATGGCCAGCCGCTGCCGCATGCCGTGGCTGTAGTTGCGGATCTTCCGGTGCACCGAATCCCCGAGACCCGCGGTTTCCAGGGCCTCGTCGAAGTGCGCGTCGGCCGCCGGGCGTCCGGTGGCCCGCCAGTACGCCCGCAGGTTGTCGATGCCGGACAGGTGCGGCAGGAATCCGGGCCCTTCGACGAGGGACCCGATCCGGGACAGCACCGGTGAGCCGGGCACCAGCCGGTGGCCGAAGACCAGAATCTCGCCGGCGGTCGGCTGGGTCAGTCCCATCAGCACCCGCAGCGTGGTGGTCTTGCCGGCACCGTTGGGCCCCAGCAGGCCGACGACCTGGCCGCGCTCGACGGTGAAGTCGACCCGTTGCACGGCGACGAAGCCGTCGGCGTACTCCTTGCGCAGGTTGCGCACGACCAGTGGGGTCTGCGCGTGTTCGGCGTCCACGGTGTGCTCCACCCGCCGGTGCCGCAGCCGGACGACGGCCAGTACGACGGTCAGTCCGACGGCGATCGCGGCGATCAGTCCGGCGAGCACCCAGCGCCACAGCGCCGCCGAGGTGGCGATCGGCTCCCCGGCGACCTGCGGCAGGGTCACCGGCGTGGTGTCGGCCGTCCCGCCGGTGCCGACGGCGACGGTGTAGACGGTCGGCTCGACCGGGGTGGCGTACGCCTGGTCGGAGGTGGCGACGACGACCCGCAGCAGGTTGCCGGCCTCGAAGCGGTGCACGATCGCCGGCAGGGTCACCTCGACGCCGGTGGCGTCGGCGATGTCGGCCGGCAGCCCGGTCAGCCGTACCGGGGCGACCAGCCCGCCCGGCAGGTTCATCGTGCCGTTCGGGTCCACGTCGTAGAGTTTGACGAACAGCACCGCCTCGCCGGTCGGCGACGCGGCCCGGATCGTCACGGTCGGGGCGCCGACGACATCGAGCGGGTCGGCCAACGGTGCCGAGTCGAAGTGGCCGTGCTGACCAGGCAGGTCCTGGACGAAGCCGCCGGCCAGGCCGGCCAGCCCACCGCCGATCGGCAGCGAGGAGATCGCCGCCGGGTTGCCGGCCGGCGGGTTGACGACCGGCTGCGCCGGCCCGCCGACGGTCACCCGCGTCGTGCCGGTGCCCCCGGTGCCCGGGTAGTCGGTGATCCGGTAGCCGGTGGCGACCAGGCCACGGTCCATCGCGTCGAAGCCGGCGATCCGTGACCAGGTGAAGCTGTCGTCCGGGGCGTCGCCGTTGCCGGCCACGTAGTGGTCGAGCCAGCCGGCGGTGAGAAACTTGACCCGGTCCTGGTCGGTCAGCGGGCCGGCACCGCCGTCGTGGCCGCCGGTGTACCAGGCGACCCGCACCGGAGTGCCGTTCGCGGCGATGCCACGGGCGTTGGCGTCGGCTTCGGCGAGCGGGAACAGGGTGTCCGCGCCGCCCTGGACCAGCAACGTCGGCGCGGTGATCTGATCGAGTACGCGGTCCGGGCTCGACTGGTCGAGCAGCGCCACCGCCTCGGGGGTGCCGCGTCCGTTGGTGGCGATCTGCAGGTACGCCGCACACACGTCGGCGGCGAACCGTCCGCACGCCGGGTCGAGGCCGGCAAGGTCGACCGGCGTGCCCGGTCCCCCGACCGGCGTGCCCGGTCCCCCGACCGGCGTGCCCGGCGCCCCGGCGGGCACCGCGCCGCTGCCGAAGAACAGCCCCGCCCAGCCCTTCTTGAACACTCCATCCGCTGCGTCCGCGCCAGTGGACTCGGGCAGGAACGACCGGGCCAGATCGTTCCAGGTGATCATCGGCACGATCGCGTCGACCCGGTCGTCCTGGGCGGCCAGCAGCAGCGCCAGCGCGCCACCGTACGAACCGCCGACCACGCCGACCTGTGGATCCCCGGCCGCGTCGGTGCGTACCTCGGGGCGCTGCGCCAGCCAGTCGAGCAACCGTTGCGCGTCGCGTACCTCGTAGTCGGGGTTGTTCAGGTGAATCTGCCCGCCGCTGGCCCCGAACCCGCGCGCCGTGTACGCCAGGACGGCGTATCCGAGTGCGGCAAGCTCCTCGGCGTCGGCGGCGATCGTCTGCTTCGAGCCGCCGAAGCCGTGGGCGAGCAGCACCGACGGCACCGGGTCGGTCGCCGACGCGGATTTCGGCAGGTAGAACGTGGTGTCCAGGTCCACCGGCTGGTCTCCGTCCGGCCCGGACAGTACGGAGATCCGTTGCTCGGCGGCGGTGTACGGCACCGACTCCGGCCAGAGTGCCCAGGTGAGGACCCCGGCGACGACGGCGAGCGTCAGCAGACCACCGGCCAGCCGCCGCTGGTTGGGGCGGGGCAGGGCACGGCGGAGCCGCGCGGACATCGGAGTCGGCATGAGCCACACGGTACGACCACCGCCCGCTGCGGACCTGTGAACCCTCTCAGCCGGCGCCACGGCCGGCGGCGGGGTGCGCCCGACGGTTAGTCTCGGCGGGTGGCCGACCGCGAACTGACCTTGACCGCCAGCCTGCGATCTGCGGCGTTGGATGCCCGTCGGGGCATCGTCCGGTTGCACCCGGAGGTGCTGGCCGCGCTCGGTATCGCCGCCGGCGCGCCGGTGCGGCTGACCGGGCGACGGACCAGTGCCGGGGTGGCCACCCGCGCCGAGGCCGGCGCCAGCCGGGCCCTGCTGTACGCCGACGACCTGACGCTGGGCAATCTCGGTCTGCGCGACGGCGGCCAGGTGACGGTGTCACCGGCACCGGAGGTGGCCGCCCGGCGGGTGACCCTGGACGGGCCGGCGGAGATCATCGCCGTGGTCAGCCCGGAGATGCTGCGGTTGGCGCTGCTCGGCAAGGTGGTCACCGCCGGTGACAACGTGTCGCTGCTGCCGCAGGACGTGCTGTCCGACGCGGCGCACCGCGGCCTGATCGAGGCCGCCCGGCGCAGCCTGGCCAACGTCGTCGGGTACGCCTGGACCAGCACCCTGCTGACGGTGACCGCAGCCGAACCGGCCGGAGCCGGTCCTGGAGCCGGGGTCGACGGCGCGGAAGGGGAGGCGCTGCTGGTCACCATGGACACGGTCGTCGGCTGGCAGCATGGTGCCGTCACCCACGGCTCGACCGGTGAGGAGGTCCGCCCGCTCGGGCGGGTGTCGCCGGTCGAGGCCCCCGACTTCGTCGACGAGCCGCTGCCCAACCTGGACGACCTGCCCGGTCTGCGGGCGCAGGCCGACGAGCTGACCGAGCTGCTCGATCTCGGGTTCCACCACCGTGAGGTGCTGACCCGGCTCGGCACCACCGTGTCGCTCGGCGTACTGCTCAGCGGCCCGGCCGGATCCGGCAAGTCGGCGCTGGTCAAGGCGGTGGCAGCCACGTTGGACGCCCGGGTCGAGGCGCTCTGGGCACCGGAGATCGCCGCGCTGACCAACGACGCAGCCGCCCGGCGGCTGCGTCAGGCCGCCGACTCGGTACGCCGGGGTGACGCGGCGGTGCTGCTGATCTCGGACGTGGACGCGCTGGCACCCCGCGACGAGCCAGGGCCGCTGGCGACGGTGTTCCGGCAGTTGCTGGCCGAGACGGTGGCCGCCGGGGCGGCGGTGGTCTGCACCACCAGCCACCCGGAGGCGCTCGATCCGGGCCTGCGCGGGCCGGACCTGCTGGCGGTGCAGATCGCGGTGCCGTTGCCGGACGCCGCGATGCGCCGCGAGCAGCTGACCGTGCTGACCCGGGGCATGCCGTTGGAGGAGGACGTACGGCTCGACGATGTCGCCGGGCGTACCCCTGGGTTCGTTGCCGCCGATCTGGCCGCACTGGTCCGCGAGGCCGGCGTGCGGGCGGCGCTACGGCAGAAGTCGGCGGACGCGCCGGTGGTCACCATGGCCGACTTCGACGCGGCGCTGGAGGTGGTCCGGCCGACGTCGATGGCCACGTCCACGCTGGAGCTGGCCCGGGTGACGTTGGCCGACGTCGGCGACATGGCCGAGGTCAAGGAGATGCTCACCGAGTCGGTGTTGTGGCCGCTGACCTACCCGGACACGTTCGCCCGGCTCGGCGTGCAGCCGCCGCGCGGGGTGCTGCTGTACGGTCCGCCGGGCTGCGGCAAGACGTTCCTGGTGACCGCGCTGGCCGGCACCGGCAAGGCGAACGTGTTGTCGGTCAAGGGCGCCGAGCTGCTGTCCAAGTGGGTCGGCGAAAGCGAGCGCGCGGTCCGTGAACTGTTTCGCCGGGCCCGCGAGGCGGCTCCGACCCTGGTCTTCCTCGACGAGGTGGACGCGCTCGCCCCGGTCCGCGGTCAGGCGTCCGACGGCGGCACCACCGACCGGGTGGTGGCGGCGCTGCTGACCGAGCTCGACGGGGTGGAGGCGCTGCGTAACGTGGTGGTTATCGGGGCGACGAACCGGCCCGACCTGATCGATCCGGCGCTGCTGCGGCCGGGCCGGCTGGAGCGGCTGGTGTATGTGCCGCCACCGGACGGCGAGGCCCGGGTGGCGATCCTCAAGGCGGCGTCGAAGTCGGTGCCGCTCGCCGAGGAGGTCGACCTGGTCGAGCTGGGTGAGTCGTTGGACGGTTTCTCGGCGGCCGACTGCGCAGCTCTGATCCGCGAGGCGGCGCTCGCCGCGATGCGGGAGTCGCTGGAGGCGTCGTCGGTGACGGCGGCGCACGTCGCGTCGGCCCGGGACCGGATCCGGCCCTCCCTGGACCCGGCGCAGGTCGCCTGGCTGGCCGCCTACGCGGATCAGCAGTCCGCCCGGTGACGCCACTCGCTCACGCCTGACCGGTGGGTGCGGCCGGGGTGGCGGGCAGCGCGGGTGCGGGCAGCGCGGGTGCGGGCAGCGCGGGTCAGCCGGCTAAGTCGGTGGTGAAGGCCTCGTCGAGCCAGAACCGGGCCTGCACCTGGCCCTGCTCGACGCCGATGACCGCGCCGCTGCGGCGCAGCAGGTTGATCGCGGCCCGGTTGGCGGGGGTGGTCCGGGCGACGACGACGTGCGCGCCGATCCGGACCGCCTCGTCGAGGACCGCCCGCAGGGCGGCGGAGGCGATGCCCCGGCCGCGGGCGGACCGGCCGAGCCAGATGCCGGTCTCCACCACCTCGGCCGGGGTGTCGAGTCGGGTGAGCCGCACCCCACCGACGACATCCCCGCCGACGGTGACCGCGTACATGATGCTGCCGGCGGGACCGACCTGGCCGCCGCCGAAGTGGGAGCGGTGGAACTCGCGGAACGCGTCCCGGCGGGCGGCGGTCCAGCCGGCCGGTCCGGGGACCGGCGGCATCACCTCGCCAGGCTCGGCTTCGGCCACGGCGGCGGAGAGCAACGGCTCGATCAGCTCGTCTCTCATCGGTGTCAACCGCACGTCATGCCGCACGGCGGTAGTCTCCCAGGCCGGCGCCGACTCCGCCTTACTCATTCCGCACCTCCCATCTACCCAGCTACTGGCCGCTGCGATGGTTATTTGCTCAGCGGCGGCCCCGGTGAAACGGCACTTTCGTCGTCGGTGCCGGCGCGACTGACACCGAACACCGCCGCCACGACCAGTCGTTCCAGCTCAGAGGGGATCGACAGCCGGCATCACCCGCCATCGAAAAGGCAAAATACGGCGGTCGCGTCGTCGTGCTGCTTGCGGCGGGGCGCCCGGCCGGCGTGATCTACCACACGTTCGGCCGCGCGTACCCGGCGGATCAGTTCGGCCGGACCGGCGGTGCCGAGCAGGTCCAGCAGCCCGGCCCAGTCGAACAGCTCGAACTGTTCGACCGCGCGGGACGCTCCGTCGCTGAGTAGGGCGGCGCGGACGATCCGACCCGGGCCGGTCAACGGCAGGGTGCCGCTGAGCGCCCGGTTGGCGGCGGCCGGGTCGGCGGCGGCCACCCAGTAGCCAGCTGGCTGGTTGGTCTGCTGGCGCTGCCACCGCACCGCCCGTCGGTAGCTCGCCTGCTGGTCGTTCGGGCCGTCGGACCGGTGCTGGTCGGGTTGTCGGGCCATCGCCGCAGCCAGCCGGTCGTCGGCCACCACCCCGACCTCGCCGTCGCTGCCGAAAACCAACGGGCTGTCGCAGAGCACCAGATAGTCCAGGTGGCCACCGGATCCGCGCAGCAGGCACACCGTCGACGACGGGGTGCCCGGATGCGCGAGATCGCACCGACCGCCGTGATCGTCGCGTACCGCCTGGATGGCGTCGGTGAGCAGGCCGGCCAGGGGCGCGGTGGGCGCATCCGCGGCGGCCAGGCCGATCCGGGCGGCGAGCCGCCGTACGTACCAGGCCGGCCCGTGGACGCAGCCGCTGTCGAATCCGACGGGTGCGGTGGCGCCGTCGAGGACGCCGACGAGGTTCCCGTACTGGAAGACCTGGTCTTCGTTGTCCGATTGGCCGGGTGCGGCTACCGAACAGCCGTCGACCCGCATGGTCGGCGGGGTGGGCAGCGCTGCCGCCGACTCGGTCGTCGGGGGCTGGTCGTCCAGGCCGTCGGGAATCACCCTGAGCATCTCTCACTAACTCTCGGAATCAGGTCCGTCACCGAAGGTAGCTTGACCGGTAGGTAGGTGTCGAGAGTCTTCAGCCGCGCGGCGCGCGTCGACACCAGGACACAGGGGGTCAGTCAAAATGTTGCAGCAACTGCACGAGAAGGGTCTCCGGGCCGAACACATGTACGCCGCCGGCATGGTCAGCATCGCGCTGTCGTTGACCAGCTGGGTGCTGTCCAAGAAGCTCGAAAAGGCGGGGACCGAGCGGGCCGACCGGTGGGGGATCTTCGTCGGCGAGTGGGCACCGACGTTCATCGCGCTCGGCAACGGCCTGAAGATGTACGAAAAGTAGTCAGCGACGGCGGGCCCGCGACCGCGTGGCCCGCAGCCGACGCAGCCGGGCCACCAGCACCGGCTCGACGGCCAGCGCCGCCGGGTTGTCCAACAGTTGGTTGAGCAACTGGTAGTAACGGGTCGCGGAGAGTCCGAAGGTGTCTCGGACCGACTGTTCCTTGGCGCCGGCGTGCTTCCACCACTGGCGTTCGAAGTCGAGGATCCGCTGCTCGCGCTCGGTCAGGGTGGCACTGGCCGGCTCGACCGCCGGCCTGGTCGAGTCGCTGTCGGCCGGCGGATCGACGTCGGCGTGTTGGCCGGCATCGAGATCAGCCCCGGCGCTGGCCGGATCGTCGCTGTCGGCCGGCGGATCGGCGGCGAACCGTTGCCGGGGTACGCCGGTCGACGCGCGAGGCTCCGCACCCCGGCCGGGCCCGGTCCGGGGTTCGTCAGCAGCCGGCACCTCACCAGCGTAATCGCCGTCCAGCCGGGACGCATCAGCCAGCTTGCCCACCACTGGCCGTGTCGGGCGACCTTCGTCACCCGCACGGCCGGGCTGCGCTCGCGCGGCAGCGCCCGGCGGGGTGCCGGCTCGGCGTGCCGGCTCAGCTGATGTCGCGGCGGCGCATCGACCACGCCGCCACCCCGAGGACCAGTGCCAACGCCACGACCAGCAACGCACCGGTGTGGAGCCAGGTCAACTCCGACGTCGGCGGTACGCAGCCCGCCCGCCAGTCGCAGGCCCGCCAGTCGGTGACCTCGACCGACGAGTCCATCCAGGCGATCCAGTAGGTCGGCAGCAGCCACAACTCGATGTACCGCACCTGGAGCGCGTCGGCGATGGCGGCGAGACCGGACTGGCCGACCACCAGAACGCCGAGCACACCGCCGAGCGCCAATGCGGTGTGCCGGCCGATCGAGGCCAGGCCGAACCCGGCGGCGGCCGCGGCGACGACCAGCGCCACCGACCGTAGGTCGGTCAACGCGAACGAGCGCCAGGCACCTACGGTCACCCCTTCGGCGCTGCCGCGCAGCAGCGCCGTCAGCCAGTACGCCACGGTCCACAGCACCACGGCGGGCACCGACACGGCCAGTACCCCGGTGAGCAGGGCAGCGAGTTTGGTGAACAGCACCCGCAGCCGCTGCGGTCGCCACA
Source organism: Micromonospora sp. LOL_023 (assembly GCF_048060115.1). Lineage (NCBI taxonomy): Bacteria > Bacillati > Actinomycetota > Actinomycetes > Micromonosporales > Micromonosporaceae > Micromonospora > Micromonospora sp. LOL_023. The sequence continues at coordinate 54,135 of NZ_JBHMIM010000021.1, read as the reverse complement.
GCAGCAGATTCATCATCGCGCCGGAGGTCCACTCGGCTCCCACGAACGAGGCGCCGGCCACGAAGAACACCAGGACCAGCAGACCGGTGAACGTGTACAGGGTGGCGGGGAAATCGTCGCGGAACACGAAGGTCGGCGGCAGGTAGTACTCGGCCGGGAACATGTCACGGGTGGGCGGGGGAATGTCGGCACAGTTCGGCGGGAACTGGTTGAGGTCGGGCTCGCCGGAGGCATGGCTGCGCTCACATTCGGCCTGCCAGCGTGCAGCCGACTCGACGGCGAGGTCGAACTCGCGCTCGGCGGTGCGCTCGGCCTGTGCCACCGCGTCCGCGTCTACCTTCTCGTTGGACAGGAACGCCCCGGCGACGACTGCGACCAGCACCAGCAGGGCGGCGAGCACCAGGTAGCGCACGAAGCGACGCTTGCCGAGCCGCCGCAGCTCCGCCCGGTAGAGGTTCATCGCCCGGCTCCCGTCTCGTCGCCGCCGGTCAGCTCCAGGAAGACGTCTTCCAGGTCCACTGTGACCGGGGACAGCTCGCTGACGTATAGGTCGGCGGCGGCCAGGGTGCGGGTCACCCAGGCGGGCTGGGCGACGCCGTGCACCAGCAGATGGTCGGCGTGCCGGTGCACGGTGACCGCGGTTTCGGCCGACGGGTCCAGCGTGGTTTCTGCCGCCCGGACCAGCGCCGTCTCGGCAGCAGGCAGGTCGGCGACCGCTTCCAGGCGTACCCGCAGTCCACCGCCGGAATGGGCGGCCATCACCTCGGCGACCGGCCCGGCGGTGATCCGCCGGCCCCGCGCGATGATCGTGACCGAGTCGCAGATCAGCTGGATCTCACCGAGGATGTGGCTGGACAGCACCACGGTGGTGCCGCTGGCGACGAGATCGCGCATCAGGGTGCGCATCTCGCGGATGCCGGCCGGGTCGAGCCCGTTGGCCGGCTCGTCGAGGATCAGCAGCTCGGGTTCCTTGAGCAGCGCCGACGCCACAGCGAGGCGTTGACGCATGCCAAGGGAGTAGGTCCGGACCCGGTCGCCGGCCCGGTCGGTGAGCCCGACGAGGTCCAGCACGGCGGGCACCCGGTGCGGTGCCACCCCGCCGGCCTGCGCGAGCAGGGACAGCGTCTCCGTGGCGCTGAAGTGTGGAAAGAACTGTGGACTTTCCACGATGGCGCCGACCCGGCGGATCACCTCCGGCAGCTGCTCGGGAACCGGCTGGCCGAGAATCGCCATCCGGCCGCCGTTCGGGGCGACCAGGCCGAGCAGGGTACGCAGCGTGGTGGTCTTGCCGGAGCCGTTCGGGCCGAGGAAACCGTGCACCTGCCCGGCCTCCACCCGCATGTCGAAGCCGTCGAGGGCGTGTCGGACCCCGCCCCGGCGGCTGCGGTACGTCTTGCGCAGCCCGGAAATCTCCAGTACGGCCGCCATCCGCCGCCCTCCCCCGCGTATCTGCTGTCAGGACAGCGCACACCATACGCGGGCTCGCCCCTGCGGCGGTGACCGCCGACACCCGCCGGGACCAGCCGAGCCGATGGACCGACCAGGCCGGCTGATCAGGCTGTGACGACGGTCAGGCCGAGTTCGCGGAACGCTTCGACGGTCCGTGGGTCCGCGCCGGAGTCGGTGACCAGTGTGTCGACCCGGTCGATGGGACAGATGCGGGCGAAGGCGTGCCCGCCGAGCTTCGACGCGTCGGCGATGATCACCACCCGTTTGGCCCGGGCCACCATCAGCGCGTTCATCGACGCCTCGCCCTCGTGGTGGGCGGCGGCGCCGAGCTGCGGGTCGATCGCGTCGACGCCGAGCAGGGCGATGTCCAGGGTGACTTCCCGCAGCAGCGCCCCGCCGAGCGGCCCGACCAGCTCGAACGACTGCGGGCGGACCACGCCACCGGCGACGACGATCTTCATCCGGGAGCGGACCAGCAGCTCGTTGGCGATGTTCAGCGCGTTGGTCACCACGGTCAGTTGGGCACCGTCCGCGCTGGTGTTCAGATCCGGCCGTACGGCGAGCGCCCGGGCGACCTCGGTGGTGGTGGTGCCGCCGTTTAGCCCGACGACCGTGCCGGGTGTGACGAGGGCGGCGGCCGCCGCGCCGATGCGCTGCTTCTCCGCCGAGTTCTTGGCGGTCTTGTACCGCAGGGGCAGGTCGTAGGAGACGCCGTTGGCGACCGCGCCGCCCCTGGTCCGGGTGATCATCTGCTGCTGGGAAAGTTGGTCGAAGTCACGGCGGATGGTGGCCTGGGACACCTTGAGGCGGTCGGCGGCGTCTTCGACGGTGATCCGGCCGCTGTCGGTGAGCAGTTCCAGCAGCGCGTTCCAGCGCGCGTACCGGTCCATTCCGCCCCCTTTTCCCGCCTTCTCGCGCGTCGCTGCGCAGACGGTGACTATTTTGCTGCACACTAGTGCGCGAAACGCCGTTGCGCAAAACCTCTGTTTGCGCGATCTGACCAGGTTGTTGCCAGTTGATCGACCCCGCGAGCACAATGGCGCTCGAAAAGCTGTCGGTTCAAGCTGGAACGCGCAGCGGTTCCAGGGGTCAGCGAGGAGGATGGCGATGACGTTCGTCGACGCCGAGATCGCCAGCCAACCGGACTGCTGGCGCCACGCCGCCGACCAGGCGACCGGCGCGGGCACCGCCCTGCCCCGGCCCGGCGAGCGGGTCGCCGCCGTCGGCTGCGGCACCTCCTGGTTCATGGCGATGGCGTACGCCGGACTGCGGGAGCGGGCCGGCCACGGTGAGACCGACGCCTTCCAGGCCTCCGAGTTCCCGGCCGGGCGGTCCTACGACCGGGTGATCGCGATCAGCCGCTCCGGCACCACGACCGAGATCACCGACCTGCTCGGCGCCATCGACGACCGGCGGCGGACCACGGTGCTGGTCGGCGACCCGGGTTCGCCCGCCGCCCAACTCGCCGGGCACGTCGTCGCCCTGCCGTACGCCGACGAGCGCTCCGTCGTCCAGACCCGCTTCGCCACCAGCGTGCTGGCGTTGCTCCGCGCCCACCTGGGCGAGGAGATCGCGGCGATCGCCGCCGACGCCGAGGTGGCCGTCCGGGCACCACTGCCGATCAACCCGGCGATGATCGACCAGGCCACCTTCCTCGGCCGGGGATGGACCGTCGGGCTCGCCCACGAGGCCGCGCTGAAGTGCCGGGAAGCGGCGACGTTCTGGTCCGAGGCGTACCCGGCGATGGACTACCGGCACGGCCCGATCGCGATCGCCGGACCGCACCGGATGGTCTGGGCCTTCGGCGACATCCCGGACCACCTCGCCGACGACGTCGCGGCCACCGGCGCGGCCTTCGTACACAGCCGGACCAACGGGGTGTACGCGGTACTCGACCGGTGGGCCGCCGGCCGCCGCCCACTCGACCCGATGGCCGACCTGGTCCTCGCCCAGCGGTTCGCGGTCGCCCTCGCCGCCAGCCGAGGGCTCGACCCGGACAATCCCCGGCACCTGACCCGCTCGGTCGTCCGCACGTGACCCCAGCGGGGCCAGCGTCCACCGCCCGGCCGGACGGGCGGCACGCCGCACCGCCGGACGAGGTCGTCGTCGCATTGGACGTCGGCGGCACCAGCATCAAGGCTGCGCTGGTCGGGCGGGGCGACCGGGCGGTACGGCACCCGCGACGGCAGATCACCGGGGCTGCCCGGGGGCCGGCCGCCGTCATCGACACGATCTGCGACCTCGCCGGCCGGCTCGCCGACACCGCACGGGCCGACGGGCTCACCCCCGTCGCCGTCGGCATCGCCGTACCCGGCGTGGTCGACGAGACAGCCGGAGTGGCGGTCTGGTCGGCCAACCTCGGCCTGCGCGACGTACCGCTGCGGGATCTGGTGGCCGCGCGGACCGGCCTGCCGACGGCGCTCGGCCACGACGTACGCGCCGGTGGGGTGGCCGAGGCCCGGGTCGGCGCCGGACAGGGCAGCCGGCATGTGCTGTTCGTCGCGATCGGCACCGGCATCGCCGCCGCGGCCGTCGTCGACGGTGCCAGCTTCGCCGGTGCGCACGGCGCCGCCGGTGAACTCGGACACGTGGTGGTACGGCCCGGCGGAGCCCGGTGCGGCTGCCGACAGTCCGGCTGCCTGGAAGCCGTCGCCTCGGCTGCCGCCGTGGCCCGTCGGTACGCCGAACAGTCCGGCCGGACCCCGGACGGTGCCGCCGAAGTGGCCCGGCTGGCGGCGGCGGGCGATCCGCTCGCCGCCCAGGTGTGGCGCGAGACGGTCGACGCGCTCGCCGACGGTCTGCTGATCGGGCAGGCGATGTTCGACCCGGCGGTGGTGGTGCTCGGCGGTGGCCTGGCCGAGGCCGGCGACCAACTGCTCGGCCCGCTGGACGAGACGCTGCGGCAACGGGTCACCTTCCACCGGCTGCCCCGGCTGGTGGCGGCTGCGCTCGGCGACGAGGCCGGCTGCGTCGGTGCCGCGCTGCTCGCCTCGGATCTGGTCGAGAGGGGCACCCGGTGCTGATCCACGGCCGGCTGGTCACGCCGGACGGGGTGCTGGAGCACGGCCGGCTGACCATCGACCGCGACACGATCACCGCCGTCGAAGCTGTCCGGGACACGGATACGGATACCGAGGCGGGCACCGCAGCCGCGACCGGCTGGATCGTGCCGGGCTTCGTCGACATCCACCACCATGGCGGCGGCGGCCACACCGTCACCACCGGTGACGCCGACGCGACCCGCCGGGCGGCCGCCTTCCACCTGGCGCACGGCACCACCACCCTGCTGGCCAGCCTGGTCAGCTCACCGGTGGAGCTGATGCGCCACGCCGTCACCGCGTACGCCCCGCTGGTCGGTGACGGCACCCTCGCCGGCCTGCACTTCGAAGGACCGTATCTGTCCACTGTGCGGTGCGGGGCGCAGAATCCTGCGTACCTGCGCGACCCGGATCCGGCCGAGTTGGCCGCGCTGCTCGACCTGGGTGCCGGCAGTATCCGGATGGTGACCCTCGCACCGGAGCGCACCGGAGCGCTCGCCGCCATCGCGCGCCTGGTCGACGCCGGGGTGGTGGCCGCGATCGGCCACACCGACGCCAGCTACGACCAGACCCGGGCGGCGATCGACGCCGGCGCGAGCGTCGGTACGCACGTCTTCAACGGCATGCGGCCACCGCACCACCGCGAGCCAGGCCCGGTGTTCGCCCTGCTCGGCAATGCCCGGGTGGTCTGCGAACTGGTCGCCGACGGGGTGCACCTGCATGACGGCACCCTCGCGTTCGCCGCGTCGGTCACCGGCCCGCACCGGGCCGCGCTGATCACCGACGCGATGGCCGCCGCCGGCATGCCCGACGGCGGGTACGAGCTCGGCGGCCAGCCGGTGGTGGTCGCCGACTCGGTGGCCCGGCTGGCCCGGGACTCCTCGATCGCCGGCAGCACGCTCACCATGGACGCGGCGCTGCGCCGGGCCGTCGCCGCCGGTATCGACATCGTCGCCGCCGCCGCGATGGCGGCCACCACGCCGGCGGCGGCGATCGGGCTGGCCGGCACGGTCGGCGCGCTCGCCCCCGGTCTGCGGGCAGACCTGGTCGAGCTCGACGACGACCTGCGGGTCCGCCGGGTGCTGCGGGCCGGCGCCTGGGTGTAGGCCCGCCAGCGCCGACGACCTGCTGAGTCAGTCCAGGCCGGCGGGGCGGTCCAGGCCTGCGGGGCGGTCCAGGCCGGCGGGCAACCGCGACGGCAGCGGTACGGTGTCCCACGGCACCCGCTGCAGCAGACGCAGCAGCAGCCAGCCGAGCAGCAGGCCGGCGACCGAGTCGGTCAGCCAGTGATAGCCGAGGTAGACCGTGCTGCAGAAGAGGACCACCACCGGCAGGTACCGCAGCGCCAGGTAGCCGGGGAACGGCCGCCGGGCCGGGACCGGCCGCCCGTACGCCCGCCGCAGCGCGGTGATCAGCAGGGCGATCACCGCGTACCAGACGATCGTGTTGACGACGTGCCCGGACGGGTACGCCATGGCCGGGGTCGCCTCGGTGAACAGCCGCTCCGGGAACGGGTCGTCGAAATTGTGCGGGTAGGCCCTTGGCAGCAGCACCTTCATCGCGCCGACGCTGAGGTAGGTCACCACCACCGCCACGAGCACCGGCAACACCGGACGCACCGAGCGGACCCGCCGGGCCAGCCAGATCGCCAGCACGCCGGCGACCGGAATCAGCACCTGGCCGCCCTGGCCGAGGTAGTTCAAGACCCGGGCGACCCAGTACGCCGCCGTCGGCCGGTGTGCGTCGACCCAGTCCCGCACCGCCAGGTCGGTGTCGAGGAACACACCGGCGGCCAACGCAGCGGTCAGCCCGGCCAGAGCGGCGAGCAGCAGTACGTCGAACCACCAGCCGGCCGGCGTCGGGCCAGGTCGGCGAGGTGTGCCGGTGCCGGCTGCGGCGTGCGGTGGCGGGGCGGTGGTCGACTCGGGCACGTCGGCCAGGCTACCCAAGACCAGGCTGGCTGAGACCAGGCGTGAATATGTTGTGTCGCGGCGACGACAGGATGACGGCAGTACCACCCTATAAGTTGCAAATCACGATGAAGCGACAGTGTTAGCCAAGCCACGGTAGGCGGCATGCGGGCGGCGTACCCGTCATGCTTGACCCCGTGCGGATCACCTCGGCCCTTGTGGATCCGGCGTTGCTCGACCTGCCCTGGTCGACACCGCTGGAGCAGTGGCCTGCCGATCACCTGGTGGCGCTGCCGCAGGGCATCTCCCGGCACATCGTCCGGTTCGTGAGACTCGCCGGCACCGTCTACGCGGTCAAGGAGACCGGCGAGCGGGTCGCCGAACGCGAATACGACCTGCTCCGCGCCCTGGAACGGATCGACTTCCCATCGGTGGAGGCGGTCGCCATCGTCGCCGACCGCACCGACGCCGACGGTGAACCACTCGACCCGGTGCTGATCACCCGGCACCTGCAGTTCTCCCTGCCGTACCGGGCGCTGTTCTCCAACCAGCTCCGCCCGGAGACCCTGGCCAGGCTGCTCGACGCGCTCGCCGCGCTGATCGTCCGGATGCACCTGACCGGCTTCTTCTGGGGCGACTGCTCCCTGTCGAACACCCTGTTCCGCCGGGACGCTGGCGCGTTCGCCGCCTACCTGGTCGACGCCGAGACCGGGGCGCTGCGCCCCGCGCTGTCCAACGGCCAGCGCGGCGAGGACCTGGAGATCGCCCGGGTCAACATCTTCGGCGAGGCGCTCGACCTGCAGGCCGCCGGCCTGCTGCACGAGTCGATCGACCCGGAGACGGTCGCCGACGAGGTCGTCGCCCGCTACGAACGCCTCTGGCACGAGATCACCTACGAGCAGCACGTCGAGCGCGAGTCGCGGCACGACATCGAACGGCGGATCCGCCGACTCAACGAGCTCGGCTTCGACGTCGCCGAGGTCGCCATGTCGCTCGTCGACCGCGGCTCATACCTGGTCCGGCCGAAGGTCGTCGACGCCGGCTACCACAGCCGGCGGTTGCTGCGGCTGACCGGGCTGGACGCCGAGGAGAACCAGGCCCGCCGGCTGCTCAACGACCTCGACGCGTACCGGGCGGAGAGCGATCTCACCGACGAACAGCAGGCCGCGCACCGCTGGCTGACCGAGGTGTTCGAGCCGGTGGTCCGGGCGGTGCCGGCCCACCTGCGCCGCAAGGTCGAGCCGTCGGAGCTGTTCGCCCAGGTCATCGAGCACCGGTGGCGGCTGTCCGAGCAGGCCGGGCGCGACGTCGGACTGGCCCCGGCGGTCCAGTCGTTCCTCGCCGACGTGCTGGTGCACTACCCCGACGAGCAGGCCGTACTCGGCGCCGAGGTGCCGGCCGCCTGACCGCCGAGGTCACGCCGCCTGCTCCGGGTCGGCCGCCTGCTTGAGCAGCCAACTCAGCCCGGACCGCCGGGCCACCACCGTGATCCGGTCCCGGGCGTGCAGCCGGAAACCCGAATTCGGCAGCCAGATCGGCCCCGGCTCGCCGAAGTGGGCGAACGCGATGACCCGTACGCCCGGATTTGTCCCGGCGGCGGCGAGCGTCCGACCGTCCAGGGCCGATCCGGCGGCGACGATCACCTCGGCGACCAGCAGGACGTGCCGGCCGACCGGGATCGTCGCGATCACCTCCCGGTCCATCAGCGCGGCGGCGAACGCCGGCGCCGCGAGGTAGGAGACACTGCGTGAGATGCCGATGTTGAAGGTCCGCTGGATCCGGCCGGCGAACTCGCCGTCGAACAACCGCAGCACGACGTGCACCTCGCTGTTGAGCTCCCGGGCGTAGAGAGCGGCCTGCAGGTTCGTCACGTCGTCGGTGGAGACGATCACCAACGCCCGGCAGGTCGCCACCGAGGCACTGCGCAGGATCTCCTCCTGCGAGCCGTCACCGATGATCAAGGAGATGCCCAGGTCCCGGGCGATCGACGCGCCGCGCGCCTGCGGATCCTTGTCCACCCCGACCACCTCGACACCCAGGTCGTGCAGCTGCCACATCACCCGGGTACCGACGTTGCCCAACCCGACCACGACCACATGACCGCCGCGTTCCGCCCGGGTCCGTTGGTCGGTATACGCCAGCCGGGCGTTCACCACCGCGTCCACCACCGCAGCGGTCAGCAACGGGATCAACGCCAGCCCGGCCAGACTCAGCACCACCTGCATGATCTGCACGGGCGCCGACTTGCCCAGGTCCGGATCGGCGCCGCTGAGCGTCATCACCACGGTCAGATAGACCGCCTCGGCGACGCTGACCCCCTCCGCGCGGGACAGCAGCATCCCGAATAGCACCACCACGGCAAGTACGCCGATCGTCGCGATGCCGATCTTGCGGGTCGCGAAGGAGCGCAGCGCCCGCGCCGGTTCCCGCCACACCCGGGCGCGCTGGCGGGCCCGGGAGATGCGCCGCGCCGCCCGGACCGGCCCGGCCTGTGCCCCAGCCGCCTCTGCCAACACCAGATCGGCGCTGGCGGAGTCGGCCGGCAGCACCCGGGGACCGTGGGCGTCGCGTAGGTCCGCCAACCCGCAGATGACGTGCTCGGCCCGCACCTCGTCCCGGGCGGCCACGTGCAGGGTGCGGCCGCCGTGGCGGAAATGGGTCGGTGACACCACCCCGAGCGCCGCCGCGACGAAGGCCGGGGCCGCCATCGACGCGTCGGAGAGCACCTCGCAGTCGACGAACAACCGCTTCACCCGGCTGCCCAACCGGGTGTTGAACATCCGCATCACCACCCGCAGGTTCGGCTCCACCTCCTGCGCGCAGAGCGCCGAGTTGATGTTGCCGACGTCGTCCTGGGCCAGCAACGCCAGACCCCGCGCACCAACCAACCCGGCCGACCGGAACGTGTGTTCGGTGAGCCGGTCGGCCCGCAGCAGCCGAATCCCCTTGATCGACCGCATGTCGGGTCCGTCGGGCCGCAGCCGGGTCGGCACGATCACCGTGACCGCTGCGGACGCGGCGACCAACTCGTTGACCACACGGAACGCCAGTGGATCCTGCCCGCAGACGACGTAGTGCGGGCGGTTGTCACCATTGCTCCGCAGCCGTCCGCCGACGACTCGACGGGCACGATCACGCCAAGGGTCGGCAGCCATGCCCCGGATGGTAGCCATCGACGGCACGCGCGAGGTGTCCCAAAGCCGCCTGCGGCACCCGACTGCCCGGCACACTGGACCAGTGCCGACCGGCACACTGGACCGGTCACGCGGCGGAAGGAGAAACGTTGGGACTGTCCCGAGCGGTCGGCCGGCTCCTCGGCGTACGGTCCGAACTGGTGCCGGCCGACCAGGCCGGCACCGACCACGTCGCCGCCGGCACCGACGCGTTGGTGGTCGGAGGCGGCATCGCCGGCATGTCCGCGGCGATCGTCCTGGCCGAACGCGGCGTACGGGTGACAGTGCTCGAACGCGCCGCCCAACTCGGTGGCCGGCTGGCCAGCTGGCCGGAAACGCTCGACGACGGCACCGTCCAACCCGTCGACCACGGTTTCCACGCCTTCTTCCGTCAGTACTACAACTGGCGGGCGATCCTGCGGCGGGCCGACCCGGCGCTGCGGATGCTGCATCCGGTCGACGGCTACCCGGTGTGGTCGGCGCGATGGCCGACGGAGGAGTTCGGCCGGCTGCCGACCACCCCGCCGCTGAGCCTGCTCGCGCTGCTGCTGCGCAGCCCGAGCCTGCGGCTACGCGAGCTGCGCACGATGGACCGGCAGGCCGCGCTGCAGCTGCTGGCCTACCATCCTGACCGGACGTACGCGGAGCTCGACCGGCGCACCGCCGCCGACCTGCTGGACTCGCTGCGCCTGCCGGACCGGGCCCGCGCGATGCTGTTCGAGGTCTTCTCCCACTCGTTCTTCAACCACGAGCGGGACATGTCGGCCGCCGAGCTGGTGGCCAACTTCCACTTCTACTTCCTGGGCAACCCGGAGGGGCTCGGTTTCGACGCACCGGATCTCGACTACGACACCGCCATCTGGCAGCCGCTGCTGGAGCAGCTGCGCCGGCACGGCGGCCGGGTGGTCACCGGCGACGAGGCCCGGACGATCACGCCCCGGCGGGCCAACGGCTGGCAGGTACGGTGCGCCTCCGGTGCCGCGCACACCGCCCGGTACGTGGTGCTGGCCGTCGACCCGCCGGCGCTACGGACCTTGCTGACCGACTCGCCCCGGTTGGCCGAGTCGGCGCCGACCCTGGCCGACCAGATCGACGGGCTGGGCGTCGGACCGCCGTACGCGGTCGCCCGGCTCTGGCTCGGTGGGGACGTCGCGCCCGACCGGCCGGTGTTCAGCGGGGTGTCGCGCCAGCCGACCCTGGACTCGGTCACCCTCTACCACCGGCTGGAGCAGCAGGCCCGCCGGTGGGCGCAACGCAGTCGGGGCGCGGTGCTGGAGTTGCATGCGTACGCCTGCCCGGAGCAGACGCCGGCCGAGGTGCTCGCCGAGCGGATGCGCACCGAGCTGGCGGCGCTCTGGCCGGAGGTGGCCGACCTGCCGGTGGTACGGACGCAGGCGCGGGTGCAGGCGCAGGCACCGGCGTTCGCACCGGGGGCGGCAGCGAGCCGGCCCGGGGTGACGACCGACGCGGACGGGCTGTTCCTGGCCGGCGACGGGATCGGCACCGATCTGCCGAGCGCGTTGATGGAACGGGCCGCGGTGACCGGCATCCTCGCTGCGAACCACATCCTGCGCCGGGAAGGTGCCGCCACCGAGCCGCTGCGGACCATCCGACGGTACGGCCTACTCGCCCACAGATCGGGCGAGTAGGCCGTGTTCAGCAGTAGTCGGTGCTCCAGGCTCAGCTGGTCTGCTCGACCGCGTCCCGGATCTCGACGAGCGCGGCGCCGGCTTCCGCACCGGTGCTGAAGTAGAACACGTACAGCACCAGGGCTCCGCGGCTCGACCAGACGCAGACCCCACCGGGGACGCCTTCGAGGTCGGCGTCGCCGCACCGCGCGGTGCCGCCCTTCGGACCGGCGTCGACGTCGGTGATGTTGGTCATCCCGAGGCCCATCGCGTCGCCTTCGGTGGCGTCGGCCAGCTCCTGCTCCGGGTCGGCCATCACGCCGGAGACACCGGCGATCATCACCAGGTTCTCCTGCTCGACGTCGCCGTAGAACGCACCGATGGAGCTGGTCGACTCGGGCACGTCGGCCGCCAGCCCGGCGCCCATCTCCTCGGCGAGGCTCTGGAACTCGGCGTCGGCGTTGAGGTCGCGGCCGGCGATGGTGTCCGGGGTGACCAGGCGGGTCTGGGTCGCCTCGAGGACTTCACCGACGGTGTCCTTGACCGCGAAGTAGGTGATGGCCGACCCGCCGATGCAGAGCAGCAGCACGGCGGCGAGCACGATCAGGATGATCTTGCCGGCCTTGGACTTCTTGGGCGGTGCGGCCATCGGCGCAACCGGCTGGCCGGGGTACGCCGGGCCCGGGGCGGCGCCAGCCGGCGGCACCGGCTGCCCGTCAGGCGCACCCGGATACTGCGGCGTTGAGGGGTCAGACATGTTCTACCTACTCCTTGAAGAGGGCCCCCGTGGGCGCCTGTCGAAACAGGCAGCTTGGAGCGGGCTGGCAACCTGCTGTACGCAGGGCCGGCTGATGCTATCGGAGCCAGGCGACAAGAGGTCTGCCCCGGAAGGACGATCGGGCTCGGATCACCATCGAACCGTGACCTTGTAGGCCGGCAGAGCCCAGCCAATTGGTTGCGACACGGCGAAGTCGTCTACCCCTACTTCGGTTCGGCCACGAAGACGCCGACTCCTTCGAGGGTCTCGGTCAGCCCGGTGGCACGCAGGATCATCATCGCCTTGCCGACGACGGTGTCCGACACGTCGTACTCGCGACAGAGCTGGGACCGACTGGGCAGCTTGGTGCCCGGTGGCCACTCGCCAGACTCAATCTTCGCTCGGAGTTCGTCGGCAAGAACTTGGTACTGCTGCTTGGGCATACACACCCCCCGGATGGCATGCCCATTTGATCACGCCCTGGTTGCCGACCACGTCGATCTGCTCGGGGAAGCCTCGCCGACGAACGATCTCCACAGTCCTCGTCCGTGACACGCCCCCGAGCATCGTGGCGAGTCCTGTCAGATTTCGAACTCCGGCTCGTCATCGTCGTCGTCACTGTCGGGCAGCAGCCACCGGTCGCGGGGCTCGACAAAGGTGCCCTTGCCCTGGTGGCGCCGGACCAGCCGACGTGCTTCCAGCCGCACGAGCACCATTTTGATGGTCGTGGCACCGACCGTGTAGCGCTTGCTCATTTCGGCAATCGAGGGCAGCTTCTCCCCCGGCTTGAGCCGGCCGCTGACGATCGCGGCGGCGTAGGCATCCGAAATCCGGACATAGTCGGGCTGCGTGGGCAATTGAGTCTCCTTGCACGGCAACCCGATTCGATCACGAAACACGTGACTGCGACAAGGACTCGTTGACATAGGCGACTTAGCCGCCTATGTTTCTGGCGAGCACTCCTTGCACGGCAGCTTGGGGCGCTCACCTCCGGTCGGGGCGTGCAGCGAGTCATGCCGTTGGGCGTCCCGGCCCCGAAAGTTTGCCCTGGTCGCCGTACCGCCAAGGAAGGCTGCGGCGATTGGCGGCAGGGGTGGCCCCGCCGGCAACGGCAAGCGGCAGGGCCACCCCATCCACCCGTACCCGGCACCGGGCACTACCCGCACCACAAACGAGCGAGGCAGACCACAGCCAAGGGGAGGAACACGTGATGCGAGAGCTCTGGCGACGCTGGCAACTGCGCTGGCAACGACGCAAGATGGCGACCACACCGCCGGCCACCTGGCCGAACGGCGGCGGCAACGGCGTCTACCGGGCACCCGGCAGCACCGCTGGCCGCAACCAGCGGGCGGCGGCGTACCGGCCGATCCGACCCTGGCAGATCCGCAGCCAGCGCTTCCCGACGGTCAGCCGACGCGGCGGCGGCCGCGGCCTGGACCCCGCCGAAGTCGCCGCGTTCCTCGACCGCGTCGCCCACGACCTCGGCATCCTGTACGCCGAGCTGGACCGCACGTGGGAGCAGAACGACCGGATCAAGGACGCGCTGCGCCGCTGGCAGTCCACCCAGGCAACCCTGAGCCAGTCCAGCGCCTACCCGGCGGGCGTGCACCGGTGACCGGGCCGACACCACCAGCGGGCGGGGCAGTCACCATCGTCAACTGCCCCGCCTGCACCACCAAAGCCCCCGGTGCCGCGGACTGTCGCCGCTGCGGCGGCCACGGCAAACGGCGCGCACAGCTCGTCCTAACCGTCGCGAACATCGACACCGGAGCCGTCACCTCCGCCAACGTGACGCCCGGCTCGATCTTGCCGACCCGCGACGCCGACAACCTCTTCTGGTGCCTCGATCTGACCCCGGTCGTCGCCGACCTCGCCGACCAAGTCGGCGCCACTCACATCTACGAGCCGGACCAGCCCGACGACCCGGTCTTCGCCCCGTGGACCGACCTGCCGGATGGTTGGCAGCCCGACCTGCCCGCCGCGCAACGTCTCGCCTACGAAACCGAGGCGATCGTCGACGAGGCCCGCGACCCGTGGCAGATCTGGCTCGGACGTAGCACCGAACCGCCACCTGCCGACCCGGCACGCCGGCTCGCCAACCTCTGCGAAGTCGCCGAACTACTCTGCCTCGACCTGGTCATCGAAGCCCGCCGAACCACACCCGACAGTGACAGGCTCGGCTGGGACGTACGCTTCGAACTGCCCGGCAGCCCGGCCGGTGACCGCCTTGCCCCCTGGTCCGACCTGGCCGAAGCCACCGTCATGACCACCGTGACCCGGGCCGCCGCGAACCTGGCCGAGCACGGCCGGCACGCCCCCGCCCACTACATCGCCCCCCGCACCGGCAACGCCCACGGCGGCCCCGGCACCAGGGACATCACGAGCCTCGGCCCGCCCAAGGTCGACGTCGACCAGCTCGAACGCCGCATTCTCGCCGACTGCACCACCCTGCTGACCGGCGAGCCGACACCCGGCGCGCACGCCATCTGGCGCGACGGTCGCTGGTGGCACACCACGCTGCGGCTTGCAGGCAAGGCCGCACACCGGGCCTGGCAGCCGCCTCCGCCCTCATGGCAGGGCCCACCGATCCCGTACGCCCCGTGCCCGAGCTGCCCGCCCACCCCTGACCTGAGCCTCTGCCAGTGCCCCCGGATCGGCGGCTGCCTCACCTGCCACGGCACCCACCGGATTTTCCACGGCACTGCCATCTCCATCTTCGACGGTGGCCGCCGGGTCCGACACCTCACCTGGCCAACCCCACACCACCCCACCGAGTACGCCGCCCTACCCGTCGTCACCCCGCCGGTCGACACCTAGTCCAGTAGTCAACTCGTCCGCCAACTGCCGCCGGAGTACCAACTCCGGCCTCAGCTCACCGCACTGGGCCTCGACCCGGACGGCATCGCACCACTGATCGACGCCAGCTACCTGCCGGAGCACGATCTACTCGACGGCCGTGTGTGCCTGCCCGACGCCGACGCCGATCCGCTGGAGACCTACCTGCGGCAAGTCACCACTGGGCAGCCCGGCGGCCGGATCCTCTTACAGGCCGCCCCGCCGGCCGCCCCGTCGCTGGCCACCATGGTCAGGCTCGTGCACGTTCTCGGCTTGGTCGTTGCGCTGTCCGTCGCCGACCACCGCGCCAATGCAGGTGCGCCCCACCTCGTACAAGGGCTTCGTTGGGGTGCCCGCGTCGCACCACCCGAAGCCACCACCGACCTACTCCGCTGGGTGCCGGGCGCGCATCACCGCACCGTCTCCCGTGCCGTCGACCGTGCCCTGCGCGATCTCCGCAACGCCAGCGACCGCGCTGTGCCCACCGACCCGTACACCGCGATCCTGACACCCACCAACAACAACACCGTCGGTGTTGATGTTGGTCACCCCCGTGACGTGCTCGCTGGCCAGGACGATCCGGTGCTCCTACTCACCACGCTTGCCGCCAAGTACCCCGGTGTGACGCTCACCGTGCTCCTCACCCCGGACCGTTGCAAAGTACAGCTACCGCGAGAATCGCGGCCATCTGCCGAAACCAACGCGGGCCCTCGCAAGGTCGTCTTCACCGCCCCGACGCTCGCCGAAGCAGTCGCCGCCGCTGGCTCCGCGCCCCTTGAACCCGCCGACGTACCCGCAGCGCAGGGCAGAAACGACGACAGCTGAGACTGGAACCGAGACGACGCGGGTCACCGGGGTTGCCGGTGGCCCGCGTTGGTGCTCTTGGGGAATGGAGCCCCCGGCCGGGATCGAACCGGCGACATCTCGCTTACAAGGCGAGTGCTCTGGCCATCTGAGCTACAGGGGCAGTGTCGTACAGGGTCAGCATAGCCACTGACGTGGCGTTACCGCCGCATCGGCCGGTCCGTCCTATCGATCTTTCCCGCTGCCGGCCGGCCCGTGGCGACCGAGACCTCGACGGAGGGTAGCGATTCCCACCCTGGGTTACGTTATGTCCTGAATCTGCGGTACCGGCAGGCCGCTCCGGTCTTGGCAGCCGACCAAATCCCGTTTACCGTGGCGTGACACGAACGACACGTGGCCTCCAGCCAGGTGCGTCGTGGGCCGGCGGACACGCCGGTCGCTCCTTCACTCGGATCGTCCGGCACGTTCCTGCCGGTGGAGAGGAAGCATCACCATGGCTACGGTCACCTACGACCAGGCGTCCCGGATCTACGCGGGCACCGAACGCCCCGCCGTCAACAACCTGAACCTCGAGATCGGTGACGGCGAGTTCCTGGTACTGGTCGGTCCCTCCGGCTGCGGCAAGTCCACCAGCCTGCGGATGCTCGCCGGCCTGGAGGACGTCGACGACGGTCGCATCCTGATCGACGACCGCGACGTCACGCACCTGCCGCCCAAGGCTCGCGACATCGCGATGGTCTTCCAGAACTACGCGCTCTACCCGCACATGACTGTGTACGAGAACATGGCCTTCGCGCTGAAGCTGCGCCGGACCTCTAAGTCGGAGATCGACCAGCGGGTCAAGAAGGCCGCCGCCCTGCTGCAGTTGGAGGAGTACCTCAACCGCAAGCCGAAGGCGCTCTCCGGTGGTCAGCGCCAGCGGGTCGCGATGGGCCGGGCGATCGTCCGGGAGCCGCAGGTCTTCCTGATGGACGAGCCGCTGTCGAACCTCGACGCGAAGCTGCGGGTGCAGACCCGTACCCAGATCGCCTCGCTGCAGGCCAACCTTGGCGTCACCACCGTCTACGTCACGCACGACCAGGTCGAGGCGATGACGATGGGCCACCGGGTGGCGGTGCTGCTCGACGGCGTGCTGCAGCAGGTCGACACCCCGCGGAACCTGTACGACGTACCGGCGAACGTCTTCGTCGCCGGCTTCATGGGCTCGCCTGCGATGAACATCAAGACGGTCCCGCTGACCGACCAGGGTGCGCTCTTCGCCGATCTGACCCTGCAGCTCAGCCGCCAGCAGGTCGAGGCGGCCAGGGCCGACGGCGGCGCCAACCAGGTGACCGTCGGTTTCCGCCCGGAGGACTGCGACCTGGTCAGCCCGACCGAGGGCGGCATGCCGCTGGTGGTCGAGTTGGTCGAGGACCTCGGTTCGGACGCCAACGTCTACGGCCATGCCACGCTCGACGGCGCCTCGGAGCGGTTCGTGGTGCGCACCGACCGGCGGCACATGCCGGCCATGAACGACACCGTGTTCGTCCGGCCGCGTCCGGGCCAGCACCACGTCTTCCACGCCGAGCACGGCCGGCGGCTCTGACCCACGCCGCTGACAGCTGACGCTGTCCGGTAACTGCTACGTCGAACGGCCGGCCTCCCGATCGGGAGGCCGGCCGTCTCGGCTGTCACATTGGACGGATCAGAGACCGATCTTGCCGGTGCCGGCGCCGTTGGTGACCACCGACTTGATCTGACTTGCGGTGGTCAGCGAGTACGAGTACGGGATGCTCGCAACGCTGCCCGACGACTCTGGGCTGCCTGAGCCAACGAAGTGGTTGTTGCGCTGCACCAGGCTGCCCGGGCCCGAGGAGGCGTAGCCGACCAGGGTCGGATCGTCGACCTTCTCGAAGTAGTTGCCCTCCACGAGTACGCCGGCACCCATGGTGGACGCGACACCGTACTCGTTGTCGTAGTAGTAGTTGTTGAACACGTGCACCGGGTTACCGAAGCGGACCCGCGGGTGCCGGGTGTCGGAGCCGTCGAACCAGTTGTGGTGGTACGACACCCGCAGATGGCCGCGATCCTGGCTGGCGTTGTCGTCGGAGTGGCCGAGCAGCATCGACTTCCCGTGGCTGAAGACGCGGTTCCAGGAGACGGTGACGAAGTCCGAGCCGCGCTTGATGTCCACCGCGCCGTCGTAGCCGTTGGTGAAGCTGTTGTGGTCGACCCAGACGTTGGTCGCGCCGCTCTCGACATTGATCGCGTCGTCATTCCAGTTGCGGAAATTGATGTTGCGGATGATGACGTTGCGGTTGCCGTTGATGGTGAAACCACAGCCGGAGATGGTTGCCGAGGAGCCGACTCCCAGAATCGACTTGTTGTCCCGCACCCGCAGCATCCCGGAGCAGGAGATCGTGCCGGAGACCCGGATCACTGCCGCGCCGGAGGAGCCGACTGCCGACTCCAGCGCCGAGGCGCTGGTAACGGTGATCGCGGACGCGTTGCCGCCACCGGTGGTTCCGCCGTTCTGGGTGGCCCAGCCGACCAGTCCGGTCGGGACCGGTCCCGGCGGTGGGGTGGTCGGGTTCGGTCCCGGCGTGGTCGGGTTCGGTCCCGGCGTGGTCGGGTTCGGTCCGGAACCGATGGTGTCCACGCTGACGTCGTCGTAGCTGGCCCCGGCGTACCCGGTGACCAGGGCAATCTGGCCGGAGCCGTAGGAGCCGTCGCTGCCGGAGCCGATCTGGCTGCCGTTGACGAAGCCCCGGATGTTGCTGCCGCTCGACTCGATCCGCAGGGTGTACCAGGTGCCGGTGGACACCGTCAGCGAGGCTGAGCCGAGCACGTCGACCGAGCTTCCGTTGACCACCTGCAGTTCGGCACGATTGCTGTTGGTCAGCGCCAGCCGGTACATCTTGGTGTTGCTGGCGACCCGGGTGGCGATGCCGACGAAGCGGTCGGAACCGTTGAACGACAACGGCTTGACCCGGGCCTGCAGCTGGTAGTCGGTCCAGCTGGTGCTGCCGGCGAAGAACCGTGCCAGGTTGCTACCGGTGTTGTCCTGCCGCAGCACCCGGCTGCCGTCGGAGACGACCTCCCAGCTGCCACCGGACTTGGACCAGTCGCTGGTTCCGCCGCTCTCGAAGTCATCCGAGAACAATGTCGCTGCCTGGGCGTTGGTGGTCACCCCGACGATCAGCGCCGCGGTGATGGCGCTCGCACCGAGCGCAGCTAACAGACCACGCCGGAGACTTCTTCCTCTGCTCTGCACAAGCACTCCTTCGGTTGGCACCACGACGTCGTGGTGCGCCTAACTGGTGCCGACCGGTGCCTGAGTGCGGGAAACCCGGGCTGTAGTCGCCCGTACCCTGGTCCTGGTCGGTTGTGGACCCGCGGGCAGCGGGGCCGCCACTGCCCGCGGGGGTCATGTGGGTCGGCAGCCTCAGACCGGCAGCTTGCCGGCGCCGGCGGTGAGCCTGGTGTAGAGCGGGACGGCGACGGCCGGCAGGACCGGGCCGTGCCGCAGGGTCGGCGTCCAGCCGGCGTCGGCGCCGAGGTCCGGTTCGTTCACCGCGTTGTAGGCGTCGAGCAGGCTGGCCGGGCGCAGTGGCCGGCGGCCTTCGGCTACCCAGTTCCCCTGCTCGGTGACGACGGTGCCGCCCCAGTCGTAGAGCAGGTCGGCGGTGGCGATGCCGGGAGCCAGGTGAAACGCGTTGTTCTGCAGGTACGGCGCACCCTGCACGCCGACACCGACGGCGTACTCGAAATCGTCGCCGGACAGTTTGTAGTGGTTGTTGTAGACGTCCACCTGGCCGAACCGGATCCGGGGCAGCCGCTGCAGACTGCCGTCGAAGATGTTGTGGTGCAGGGTGACGTTGAGCCGGCCGACGTCCGGGCCGACGGTGTTCGACGAGCCGATCAGCATGACCTTGTCGCGCCCGTCGAACTTGTTGTAGGAAACGGTGACCAGGCTCGCGGTGTGGGTGATGTCCAGCGCACCGTCGTGCACCTGCAACGGACGACCGAAGTGGACCGGTTGGGCGCTGTCCGGGTTGTCGCCGTCGGTGAAGGTGTTGTGGTCGACCCAGACGTTCTCCGAGCGTCGCACCGACATCAGGTCGTACTGCGAGTTCCAGTTGCCGGCGTCGCCGTCGTTGGGCGACCAGGCGGGAAAGCAGTCGTACGCGTCGTCGAATAGTAGGTTGCGGACGATGACGTTGTTGGCGCTGTCCACCATCAGGGTGAGGTTCTCGAAGGTCGCTCCCCGCAGGCCGATGATGGTGGTGTTGGGGCCGACGTTGATCTGCGTCTGCGCGGTCTGGTTGGTCACCGACCGACGCCGAGCGTCCTCCAGCGGCCCGCTGGGATTCACCCGACCCCATACCGCCGGGTCGTAGGTGGCCAGGAACTCGTCGAAGTCGTATTCGGGGTCGGCCAGGTCGGCGCAGGTGAGTCGGGTGCCGTCGGGGTCGTCGAAGCCGTTGACGGTGCCCTTGACGTAAATGATCTTCGGGGTGGCGTTGGTCCGGTTGGTGGCGTTGTCGCCGCCGAGCGCGTCGACCAGCTCGGTACGGCTGCCGACGACGTACACCTGGTCGGCGCTGGCGGCCGCGCCGCCGGTGGTGCCGGGGCCGGCTGCGGCCCAGCCGTCGTTGGTCGGCAGCACCTGCCGGCCCAGCGACCGGGCCACCCAGGACAGCCGGTCGGAGTTCTTGTCGTTGCCCCCGGCCAGCGCCGCCCCCGGCAGCACCGCCACGAGGGCCACTCCGACCACGACGGCAGTCATTTTCCTCAGTCGCATTGCCATACTCCGCACTATCGTTAGGGGTGGATCACGCAACACTCACGCAATCTTCCTGATCCCAAACGATAAAATATTACAAAGAAGTAAGTCAATGGGCTTTGTTTGCAGGTTGTTTGCAGATCAATCAGGCACAAATTGTTTACCCGGCGAAGATTTGCCGAGGTCGGTGACACTTCGTCCGATTTTCTCAATACTGATACGGCTGTCGATTTGCAGGGGCTCAGCCGCCGGCCGTCACCTCCCGATCCAGTCGGGTCCGCCGCGGGCGTACCGCCCATGCCACGTCGAGCTCGGAGAACAGTGACAACTCGGCGGCGGCCCGCCGCAACACCGCGTTGATCCCCTTGATCGTCACCACCCGGTCGGTGCCGGCCGCTCCGGTCGCCGCCACGTGCTCCGTTGCGACCAGCTGCGGCTCGGGTGCCGTCTGCACCACTTCCAGCAGAGCGGTGAACGGCTCGGTGCGGGCCAGCGGGGCGATCAACGGCACGTCGGCCGGGTCCCGCAGGTGGGCCAGCAGGTTCTCCAGCAGGCCGGTCCGTTCCGGCACCCGCCGCATCACCCGCTCCCCGGGCAGCCGCAACCGGTCCGTCGGATACTCCAGCACGCCGGTGCCAGCCGTGCCGTGCACCAGCACCTCACCGGGAACGAACTCCTCTCCGGCCAGGGTCACCGCCACCACGATCGCCAGGCCGGATTCCAGGGTGACCCGCATCGACGCGGTGTCGTCCACCTCGATCGGGCGGACCCGGTAGCGTTCCAGCTCCACCAGCACCGGCGGGCCGCCGTCCACCACGCCGGCCACCGCCAGGCACTGCATGGTGGCGTGCGCCAGCGGATTTGCCAGCGCACCGTCCAGCGACGGCCGGCCGTCGACGGTGCGCCGCCCGGCCCACGGCGACCGCTGGTAGTAGGCGTCGTCGCGCTGCCAGGACGCCACCGTCGAGATGCCGGTGACCGTGCCGAGCCGGCCGTCGGTCGCCGCGGCGGTCAGTTCGGCCAACGCCGCCGACCCGAGCGCCTGGAAGCCGACCTGACACACCCGGCCGTGCCGGGCCAGGGCGGCGGCGAGCCGTCGGTGCTCGTCGAGCGAGAGCACCGGCGGCTTCTCCAGCAGCAGGTCCGCACCGGCGGCCAGGGCGTCGAGGGCGATCGGCAGGTGGGTGTACGGCGGGGTGCAGATCACCACCACGTCCGGCCGGGTCCGCGCCAGCAGCTGCCGATGGTCGGTGAAGACCCCGACCCCAGCCGGGATCGGCGCGCCCGGGGCCGGCCGGACCGGGCGTACGTCGACCAGGCCGACCAGCCGCAGCACGCCGCTGTCGTGCAGCGGGGCGATCTGCCGCCGGTGCCACAGCCCGTGCCCGTTGGCGCCGATCAGGGCCACCCGGGGCGGCTCGGTCGTCACGTCGCAAACCTCCTATGTGCAAAGCCGGTCAGGGCGCGGCCTTGGCCAACGCATCGACCGCGCCGTGCCCGTGCAGCGCGGTCAGCCAGCCGACGATGCTCTCCCGGACCACCGGGTCGGCGGCCAGTTCCGGTGGAAAGACCTCGGTCAGCCCGAGCAACGCGTCGACCACCGACGCGGGGGTGCCGGCGCTGCCGGCCAGCGCCGCCCGGATCGGCCCGGCCAACGGGTCGTTCAACGGCAGCTCGGTGCCGTCGTCGGCGCGGCCCTGGACGAACCGCATCCAGGCCGCGACCACCAGTGCCGACCAGTACGCCGGCTGCCCGGCCGCCCGCCGGTCCATCATCGTGTGCAGCACCCGCTGCGGCAGCTTCTGGCTGCCGTCCATCGCCACCTGGATGGTGCGGTGCCGGATCGCCGGGTTGGCGAACCGCTCCAGCACCGATTCGCCGTAGTCGACCACCGATACCCCACCCGGCGGGGTGAAGCTGGTGGCGACGTCCTCGGCGACGATGCACCGCAGCACGTCGGCCAGCCCCGGAATCCGCAGCGCCTCGGCGATCGTCTCCCGGCCGGCCAACGCCCCCAGGTACGCGATCGCCGAGTGCACGCCGTTGAGCCCGCGCAGCTTGAGCCGCTCCCACGGCCCGGCGTCGTCGGTCAGCACCGCGCCGGCCCGATCCCAGGCCGGCCGACCACCGGGGAAGTCATCCTCGATCACCCACTGCGAGTACGGCTCGCCGCCGATCGCCGCCAGGTCGGTCACGCCCAGCGCCTGCCGGGCGGTGGCCAGCGTCTGCGCGGTGGCGGCCGGGACGATCCGGTCGACCATGGTGCTGGGGAAGGTGACGTTGGCGCGCACCCAGTCGGCCGCCCCGGCGGGGACCTTCGCGTACGCCAGGGCCTCGGTGACCAGGCCGTGCAGTCGCCGGCCGTTCGACGGCAGGTTGTCGCAGCTGACCAGGGCCAGCGGCCCGGCGTCGGCGGCGGCGCGGGCGAGCAGCCCGCGCAGCAGCAGCCCCGGCACGGTGACCGGGGCGCGGTCGGTGCTCAGGTCTGCGGCGACGTCGTCGTCCGGGCGCAGCCGTCCGGTGACCGGGTCCAGCTGGTACGCCTTCTCCGTCACGGTGAGCGTGACCACCCGGATCGCCGGGTCGGCGAGCAGCGTCACGATCGCCGCGGGGTCGCTGGCCGCGTGCCGTACGCCGGCGAGGGCCCCGACCACCTGGGCCTGCGCCCCGGCGGCGGACAGCGTGGTGACGCTGAACAGACCGTCCTGGTCGGCGAGGTTGCGCACCACGTCGAGGCTGCGCGGCGCGACGCCGATGATTCCCCAGGCACCGCCGGCCCGCGCGATCGCCTGCTCGGTGTAGACCGCCTGGTGGGCGCGGTGGAACGCACCTAGTCCTAGGTGGACGATTCCGGCGCCGACGTCGCCGGGGCGGACCAGTGGCCGGCTGGCCGCCGGCACCCGGTCGAGGGTGCCGAGGCCGAGCAGCGGGATGTCACCGTTCACCGCCATACCGGCCCGTCCGGGAACGAGTACTCGGCGATCGAGGCCGGCTTCATCGTGGCGCTGTAGCCGGGCTGGTCGGGCACCAGGTAGCGCCCGCCACGGGTACGGACCGGGTCGACGAAGTGTTCGTGCAGGTGGTCGACGTACTCGACCATCCGCCCGTCCAGCGAGGTGCCGACCCGCAGGTAGTCGAAGATCGCCAGGTGCTGCACGTACTCACAGAGGCCGACGCCACCGGAGTGCGGGCAGATCGGCACGCCGAACTTGGCCGCCATCAGGATCACCGACAGCACCTCGTTGACCCCGGCGATGCGGCACGCGTCGATCTGGCAGACCCGGATCGCCTCGGCCTGCATCAACTGCTTGAAGATCACCCGGTTGGCGGCGACCTCGCCGGTGGCCACCCGGCAGCGCCCGTCGGACAGGTCGGTGACTGCGGCGGCGATCCGGGCGTGGCCGAGCACGTCGTCGGCGTGCGTCGGCTCCTCGATCCAGTACGGGTCGGCCTCGACCAACCGGGCCATGTTGGCGATCGCCTCGTCGACGTCCCACACCTGGTTGGCGTCCATCATCAGCAGCGCGTCCGGGCCGATCTCGGCGCGGATGATCCGCGCCCGGCGGACGTCGTCGTCGATCGGGCCGCCGACCTTCATCTTCATCGCCCGCCAACCGTCGGCGTACGCCGCCCGGGTCAACGCCCGCACCTTGTCGTCGGGGTAGCCGAGCCAGCCGACCGAGGTGGTGTACGACGGGAACCCGTCGCGCTCCAGCTCGGCGAGGCGCTCGGCCTGGCCGGTCAGCCCCTTGTCCAGGATCGCGGCGGCCTCGTCGGGGGTGATGGCGTCGGTGATGTGGTGGAAGTCGATGTTGGCGACGAGTTCCTCGGTCGGCAGCTCGGCGAGCAGCCGCCACAGCGGTTTGCCCTCCAGCTTGGCCCGCAGGTCCCAGACGGCGTTGACCAGGGCACCGGACGCCATGTGGATGACGCCCTTCTCCGGGCCGAGCCAGCGCAGTTGCACGTCGGCGGTGAGCGAACGCCAGAAGGCGACCGGTTCGGCGAAGATCTCGGCGACGGTACGGCCGGTGACGTGGTGCGCCAACGCGCGTACCGCCGCGCAGGTGATCTCGTTGCCCCGGCCGTTGGTGAAGGTGAAGCCGGCGCCGAAGACCCCGTGGGGTGAGTCGGTGCGCAGCTCGACGTAGGTCGCCGAGTAGTCGCCCCGGTTGATGGCGTCCGAGCCGTCGCCGGCCGCCGCGGTCGGGAACCGGACGTCGTGCACGTCCACGCCGGTGATGGTGACGCTCATGTCAGCTTCTCCCCGATCTTGAAGACCCGCTTGGGCAGCCGGTACGCCAGGTCGACAATGGTTTCGGCGGCCTCGTCGAGGCTGAGCCGGTGCTCGGCGACGAGCCGGGCCAGGTAGCCGGCGTCGACGCGGCGGGCCACGTCGTGGCGGGCCGGGATGGAGCAGAACGCCCGGGTGTCGTCGACGAACCCGGCGGTGTTGTAGAAGCCGGCGGTCTCGGTGACCGCCTCACGGAAGCGCCGCAGCACCTCCGGGGAGTCCAGGAACCACCACGGGGCACCGAGGTAGAGGGCGGCGTACCCGCCGGCCAGCGGGGCCAGCTCGCGGGTGAAGGTGTACTCGTCGAGGGTGTAGACGACCAGCCGCAGCCTCGGGTCGTTGCCGTAGGAGTCGAGCAGCGCCGTAAGGGCGTGCAGGTACTCGGTGGCTTGCGGGATGTCGCCGCCGACGTCGCGGCCGTGGGTGGCGTACAGCCATTTGTTGTGGTTGCGCACCGAGCCGGGGTGCAGCTGCATCACCAGACCGTCCTCGATGGACATCCTGGCGAACTCGACCAGCATCTGCGCCCGGAACGCCTCGGCGTCGGCGGCGGTGGCGTCGCCGCGCAGTCCGCGGTCGTACAGTTCGGCGGCCTCGCGTCGGTCCAGGTTCAGGGTGAGCGCGGTCAGGTGGCCGTGGTCGGAGCTGGTCGCCCCGGCGGCGATGAAGGCCTGCCGGCGCGAACGCAGCGCGGCGAGGAACCCGGCGTACGTCTCGGTGTCCTCGCCGGTGATGGTGCCGAGGGTCGTGACGTTGTCACGCCAGTCGTCGAACTCGAAGTCGACGACGTTGTCCGGCCGGAACGTGGTGATCACCCGCCCGCCGGGGCCACCCCAGCCGTCGGCGGCCAGCTTGGCGTGCCGGCCCAGGTCGTCCAGCGGGGATTCGGTGGTGGCCAGCACCTCGATGTTGAAGCGTTCGAACAGGGCCCGGGGCCGGTACGCCGGCTCGGCCAGCTTCGCCGCGATCGCGTCGTAGATCTCGTCGGCGGTCGCCGGGCTCAGCGCGGCGGTCACCCCGAACACCTCGGCGAAGGTCTTCTCCAGCCACACCCGCGACGGGGTACCCCGGAACAGGTGCCAGTTGGCGGCGAGTCGGTGCCAGATGGCCCGCCCGTCGGTCTCAATGGTGTAGTCGCCGTCGCCGGCCGGCGGGCGGGCCTGGACGCCGGGCCGGGTCGGTACGCCCAGCTCGCCGGGGGGGACGCCCTGACTGAGCAGCATGCGGGTCACGTAGTGGTCCGGCACCACGAGCAGCCGCGCCGGGTCCGGGAACGGTTCGTCGTCGGCCAGCAGCGCCGGGTCGACGTGGCCGTGCGGGGAGATGATCGGCAACGGCCGGGCGTACGCGTACAGCTCTTGGGCGATCGCCCGGTGGCGCGGCTCGGCCGGGAACAGCTGGTCGGCCAGCGGTCGGCCTGGGTCGACGGTCGCGGCCAGATCGGTGCTGTCGGGTGCCGGATCGGGTTGAGGGGACACGGAAGCAGGCTCCTCGCGGGTACGGGGGGTCGGGGTGGTCGCCGGTCAGTCGACGGTGAGCAGGTCGGCGACCTGCACGGGTTGGCCGGTTTCGAAGGACCGGTTGGCGGCCAGGCCGGTGAGCAGCGCGAGGGCGCCGTCGCGGGCGGTGGCGGCGCGGCCCATCGGGTCGGTCTCGCCGCCGAACAGCACGGCGGTCATCTTGGCGTCGGCACCGCCGTGGCCGGACCGGGTGTAGCCGGTGACCGGCACCTGACGGGGCTGTTCCCAGAACGGCCGGACGGTGATCTTCGCCCAGCCTTCCTCGACCGCCGCCTGGACGCCGTGCAACGCGGCGCCTTTGAGTTCACCGGCGGCGTACGGGCTGACGAAGTCGCTCTCCACCACCTCCAGCTCGAGCCGACCCCTGCTGCCGTTGAACATCACCCGGTAGCCCTCCCACGGCGCGTACGCGGTGAGGTGGTAGGTCATCGTGGCGCCGGTCGAGTAGGTGGCCAGCACCGACATGTCGTCCTCGATGGTCACGCCGGGGGCGAAGACGTTCTGGTCGCGGTGGTAGCCGTCCTCGGCCTCGGCTTCCAGGTAGAGCGCGCGCAGCCGGGGGTGGGCGGCGAGTTGCAGGGCGAACGGGTCTCCGGCGGCGACGACGGCGCCGTGCGCCCGGTCGTAGTCGCGGGCGTAGCCGTGCCGGCGGCCGTGCTCGCCGTAGAAGAACAGCCGGCCGGCCGCGTAGACCTGCACCGGGACCGCGTCGAGCCACCAGTTGACCAGATCGAAGTGGTGGCCGGCCTTGTGCACCATCAGCCCGCCGGAGTTGGCCTTGTCGCGGTGCCAACGGCGGAAGTAGTCGGCGCCGTGGCGCACGTCGAGCAGCCATTCGAAGTGCACCGAGCCGACGTCGCCGATCTCGCCGTCGGCGAGCACCTGGCGGACGCGTTCGTGTAGCGGGTTGTAGCGGTAGTTGAACGCGACCCGCACGCCGCGACCGGTCTGCGCCACCGCGTCGAGGATGCGCCGGCAGCCCGGCACGTCGACGGTCATCGGCTTCTCGGTGATCACGTCGCAGCCGGCGTGCAGGGCGGCGACGATGTACTCGTCGTGGGTGCGGTCGACGGTGGTGACCAGGACGACGTCGACCCGCTCCTTGCCCAGCATCGTGACGAACTCACTGGCCGGGTAGGTCGCGACCGCGTCGCGACCGAGCTCTTCGAGCCAGGAGTTGTGGGCGTCCATCCGGGCCTGGTTGCTGTCGGCGAAGGCGACGAGCTCGGCGGCGTCCCGGTGGTCGAGCACCAGGGCACGGACGAACATCTCGGCACGGGCGCCGGTGCCGACGAGCGCGTAGCGCAGCCGCCGTTCGGGTTCTGGGGACATCGCTGCTCCGCCTCCGGTTGGCCGCAATGGTCGCTGCAAAGGTTTGCAGCGAAGTTGCCACGAGGCGGACACCCTCGTCAATGCAATCTGCCAAACCTGCACTTTTTGTCCCGAATTGCCCGTCTATGATTACCCACCAGGTCGCCAGCCGCAACAAATACGCAATCGAGGGCCGTTGACACGTGAGCAACCGTTTGCATTAATTGGCGGACCAACGTGACCCCAGCCACACTGGGCGCCGCCTACGCCGGCGGCAGCCATCCGACCGAAGGGCCATGCGTGCCAGCCACCATTCGAGACGTCGCACGGGCCTGCGGAGTGCACATCTCCACCGTGTCCCGCACGTTCTCGGCACCGCACCTGGTCAACCCGGAGACCCGCAGCCGGGTGCTGGCCTGTGCGGAGCACCTCGGCTACCGCCCCAACCGGGCGGCCCGCGCGCTGATCACCGGCCGGACCCACAACATCGGGCTGATCGTCGCCGACATCGCCAACCCGTTCTTCCCACCACTGATCAAGGCGGCGGAGAGCGCGGCCCGGCACCGCGACTACCACATCTTCGTCACCGACACCAACGAGGACCCGGCGGTCGAGGAGGAGCTGGTCCACGCCCTCGCGAAGCAGGTCGACGGGGTGCTGCTGTGCAGCCCCCGGATGAGCAACAGTCTGATCGAGCAGCTCAGCCGGGAAGTGCCGCTCGTGGTGATCAACCGGCAGGTGACCGGCCTGCCGAACGTCCTGATCGACGTCGGGCAGGGCGCCCGGCTCGCCGTGGAGCACCTGATCGGCCTCGGCCACCACCAGATCGCATTGCTCGGCGGGCCACGCGGATCGTGGACCAACCGGGAGATCCGCCGGACCGCCACCGCCGCGGCCCGCTCGGCCAACGTCACGTTGACCGTGATCGGACCCAACCCACCCACCGAGAACGGCGGCATCGCCGCGGCGGAACAGGTCCGCCGCGCCGAGGTCACCGCCGTGCTCGCCTACAACGACCTGCTGGCGATCGGCCTGATCGAGGGGCTCGACGCACAGGGGGTCGCAGTACCCCGCGACATCAGCGTGGTCGGCATCGACGACATCGCGCTGAGCCGGATCCTGCGCCCCAAACTGACGACGGTGGCCACACCGAACGCGGCTGCCGGCCGGGCGGCCGTCGACATGCTGCTCCAGCATGGCGACGACCGTCGCACCACTGCCCAGGTAACGCTCCAGACCGAATTGGTCATCCGCGACTCGACGGGCCCGGGGCCGCACAGCCATGCGGACCCGGGCGACGCGGCTGCCGCCGCACCGGCCGAAGTCGCCTCCTAACCCCAAGGAGTGAGCGCAATGCACCC
Source organism: Micromonospora sp. LOL_023 (assembly GCF_048060115.1). Classification (NCBI taxonomy): domain Bacteria; kingdom Bacillati; phylum Actinomycetota; class Actinomycetes; order Micromonosporales; family Micromonosporaceae; genus Micromonospora; species Micromonospora sp. LOL_023. Next base: position 25,293 of record NZ_JBHMIM010000021.1, on the reverse strand, counting down.
CGCAACATCACCGACGGCGAACATGCCTGCCACGCGTGCTCACCGTACTCCCTTGCACCGACGCCGCCTGCTGCGCGGCATCGCCGCCACCGCCGTAGTGCCGCTGGTCCTCGGCGTCGCCGCATGCGGCGACGACGGCGCATCGACCGACCCGGACGCCCCGGTCACCGTCGAGTTCTTCTGGTGGGGCGGTGAAGCCCGCGCGGAATTCACCGAGCAGGCCCTCGACCTGTACGAGGAAAAGAACCCGAACGTCACCATCAACCCGACCTGGCAGGCGTTCACCGGCTACTACGACAAGTTGGCCACCATCTCGGCCGGCGGCAACGCGCCGGACATCTTCCAGATCGACGACAACGGCCTGGCCGAGTACGCCGGGCGCAACGTCACCCTGGACCTGACCCCGTTCGTCGAGTCCGGCGACATCGACCTGAGCGGCCACCCGGAGAGCCTGACCCAGTACGGGCAGATCGACGGCAAGCAGGTCGCGGTTGCCGCTGGCGAGAACACCCCGGCAATGGTCTACGACAAGACCAAGATCGCCGAGCTGGGAATGCCGGAGCCGGAGACCGGCTGGACCTACGACGAGTTCATCACCTGGGCAGGGGAGCTGAGCACCAAGGCCGGCGGCGACTACTGGGGCGCGATGGACCCGAGCGCCGACTACAAGGCGCTCTGGCTCTGGCTACGTTCGCAGGGCAAGGAGTTCTACGACGGGTCACAGCTGGCCTTCACCGAAGCCGACCTCGTCACCTGGTTCGAGCTGTGGCAGGATGCCCGCGAAAAGGGTGCCACCCCGCCGGCGGACGTCGTGCACGAGGCGGTCGGCGGCGGCGTCGCCGACCAGCTGGTGGTGACCGGCAAGGGTGCCACCTCGTTCATGTGGTCCAATCAGCTCGCCGAGCTGGGCAAGTCGACCGAGAACGAGCTGGGCATCGTCGCGTACCCGGGAGACCCGAAGGGCCAGTGGGCGCGTGCCTCCCTCTACTGGGCCGGATCGCGCTCGACCGAGCACCCGGAGGTCGTCGCCGACATCATCGACTTCCTGGCCAACGACCCGGAGGCCGCCGAGATCCTCGGCGTAGACCGCGGCCTTCCCTCCAACTTGGATAACCGTACGTCGGTCGAGTCCACCCTCGCCGACCCGTACATGACCGCGACCGTCACCTTTGAGAACGAGCTGATCCCGCAGATGGGCGAGGCGCCGGCGCCGCCGCCGCAGGGCCACGGCCCGCTGCGCTCCACTCTGGTCACCGTCGCCGAAAGCGTCACCTACGGCCAGGCCACCCCGGCCGACGCCGCCGCCGAGTTCTTCCGGCAGGCTGCGGCCACCCTCAAGTAGTCCGGGCCGGACCTGTGCGGTCGTGGTGCCCGTGGCGAGCTCTCGCCACGGGCACCACGACCCATGACCTGCAGAAAGGAGCCAGATCGTGGCCCTGACCACGAAACAAGTCCCGGCCACGAACCCTTCCGCACCGGCCGGCGCCGCCAGTCGGCGCAGCCGGGCCGCAAGCAACCGCCGCCGGCACGGCGAAGGACTGGCCGGATACGTCTTCCTGTCCCCGTGGCTGCTCGGGTTGATGGCGATCACCGCCTTCCCCATGCTGTTCTCGCTCTACCTGAGCTTCACCAACTACGACATCCTGTCGTCCTGGGAGTTCGTCGAGTGGGTGGGCTTCCAGAACTACTGGGACCTGTTCGTCAACGACCAGACGTTCCGCCACTCGGTGAAGGTGACGCTGATCTTCGCGTTCGTCGCCGTACCGTTGAAGTTGGCCGCCGCCCTCGGCGTCGCGCTGCTGCTCAATCGGGAGTCGCGCGGCGTCGGCCTGTTCCGCAGCCTGTTCTACCTGCCGTCGCTGCTCGGTGGCAGCGTCGCCCTGGCGCTGATCTGGCGGGCGATGTTCAGCGGTGACGGCGCGGTCAACGGCTTCCTCGGCCTGTTCGGCATCACCGGCCAGCCGTGGGTCAACGACCCGGCGTGGGCGTTGGAAACCCTGATGGTGCTGGCCATCTGGCAGTTCGGTGCCCCGATGGTGATCTTCCTGGCCGGACTCAAGCAGGTGCCGACCGAGCTGTACGAGGCAGCCTCGGTCGACGGCGCCGGCAAGGTCCGGCAGTTCTTCAACGTGACCCTGCCGATGCTCTCCCCGGTGATCTTCTTCAACCTGGTGCTGGAGACCATCAACGGCTTCCAGGGCTTCACCGCCGCGTTCGTGATCAGCAACGGCACCGGCGGCCCGGTCGACTCGACCATGCTCTACACGCTGTACCTCTACGAAAAGGGCTTCACCGAGTTCCAGATGGGGTACGCGTCCGCGCTCGCCTGGATCTTCCTGCTCGCGATCGGCCTGATCACGGTGCTGTTCTTCAGCACCGGGCGGTTCTGGGTGCACTACTCGGACGGAGACAACGACTGATGGCAACCCAAGCTGCTCCGATCTCCCGCCGCCGGGCCGGCACCGGCATGCGCGCCGTCGCCCGGGTGGCGATCCTGGTCGCCATCCTGGTCGTCGTCCTCTACCCGCTGATCTGGGTGGTCGGCTCGTCACTCAAGTCGCCGACCGAGGTGGCCAGCAACCTGTCGGTGATCCCACAGGATCCCACCTGGGCCAACTACCCGGACGGCTGGAACTACCTGAGCAACATCTCGTTCGGGCGGTTCTTCTGGAACAGCACGGTGATCGCGACCGCCACGGTGATCGCCAACGCGGTCTCCTGCCTGCTGGCCGCGTACGCCTTCGCCCGGCTGCGGTTCCGGGCCCGCAAGTTCTGGTTCGCCATCATGATCGGCACCCTGCTGCTGCCCAGCCATGTGCTGATCGTGCCGCAGTACATCATGTTCAACACCTTCGGCTGGATCGACACCCCACTGCCGTTGATCGTGCCGAAGCTGCTGGCAACCGAGGCGTTCTTCGTCTTCCTGATGGTCCAGTTCATGCGGGGCATCCCCCGCGACCTCGACGACGCGGCGAAGATCGACGGCTGCTCGCCGTTCGGCGTGTTCCGGTACGTGATCGTGCCGCTGGCCCGCCCGGCGCTGGTCACCACGGCGATCTTCTCGTTCATCTGGACCTGGAACGACTTCCTCACCCAGCTGATCTACCTGCCGAGCGTGGCGAGCTACACGGTGCCGATCGGCCTGCGGCTGTTCATCGACTCCAGTGGGCAGACCTCACTCGGCCCGATGTTCGCCATGTCCGTACTCTCGCTGTTGCCGGTCTTCCTCTTCTTCCTGGCGTTCCAGAAGATGTTGGTGCAGGGCATCAACACCAGCGGCCTCAAGGGGTGACGTTGCCGCAACCTGACTGGCCGGACAACCCGGTGGCGCCGCGCGCCGACTGGCGGGACACCCTGCGGGCAGCCACCGACCTGGCGCTGCTCGGCATCGTCACCACGCTCGCCTCGGCCGGCGTGCTGACCGCCGGCGCGGCGCTGGCCACCGCCAGCACCGCGATCCACCGGTGGACGGTGGACGGCTACTGGCCGAGCCTGCGGGAGCTGGCCGGCACCTTCTGGCAAGGGCTGCTGCCTGGCGCGGTGGCCAGCGCGGTCGCCCTGGTCGGCGCGGCGCTGCTCGGCGGCAACGCCGTGCTGATCTCGGCCGGCGTGGTGCCCGGCGGCACCGTGATGCTGGCCGGCACGCTGCTGCTGATCGCCCTGGTGGCCGGCCTCGCCGGCATCGTCGTCGTCCAGATCGGCCGCGCGGGCACCGACCCGCCAGCCGGCACCGACCCGCCAGCCGGCACCGGCTGGCGGGCGGCGGCCCGCGCCACCTGGCGGATCGCCGAACGCCGGCCGCTCGCACTACTGGCGGCGGCCGGCGTGGTCGGCCTGGCTGCCCTGCTCACCGCGCTCACCATGCCGATCCTGGCGCCGATCCTGCTCGGCTACACCCTGCACGCGCTGCACAGCGTGCTGCACCGCCTCGCCCCGCAGTGACCGCCGCTGGCCTTTCGGCAACTGACTGGCGCATACAGCCAGGTCGTTTTCATCGTGATCCCCCACCGGGATCAAAATCCCCCTGGGGGATCACGGTCAAAACGCCTTCCCCTCACCGGCTAGTTACACCGAGTGACCAACTGCTCAGTCGAGTTGGCATCAGCGGGGAGAGGCTCAGTCCGCGACGAAGCGGTGTACGACGAAGCCGTCGCCGGTCGGGCAGACGATCGAGGTCTGGTCCCAGGAGCAGGCACCAGCCCGCACGTCGGCCAGCACGCCGAGCTCGCGCAGATCGCCCGGGGCCGCAGCCGGCACGCCCGCCGCCACGGCGTCATCGGGGTAGCTGCTCGGATTCTCCCGGAACCACAGCAGGTTCGCCCGGTCGAGCCGGACCGCCACCCCGGTACGGCTCAACACCTCGTTGCCGTCGGCGTCGAGCAGCCGGGACAGATACTCACCGGACGTTCGGCGTAGCAGGATGTGCTCGCCGACCGGGACCACGACGGAGAAATTGGCGGCCTCGGTCCGCCACCGCACCCCGCCGGGCGCCAGGTCGATCACCACGAGCTCATTGGTCTCGGCGCTGAACCCGGCGGACTCCAGCAGGCACACCAGCTCGGCACCGCACGGCACCATGGCCTGCAACCGCCGCTGGTCGTCCTGTGGGGTGTAGAGGTTGACCGCCTCGCTGGTGGTCGACAGGTCGTAGGCTGCCAGCCGGAAATCCCCGCTGCTGGATGCGATCAACAGCTTCCCGCCGTAAACCAGGGCGTTGTCGGTCGGCGTCGCCACGTTGCCGCGTTCGCCGAGCAGTTCGCCGCTCTTGGCGTCGAAGACCCGCGCCTGGCGGTCCGCGGTGAGCTGCACGATCCGCTGGTCGTCGTCGCGGTCCGGCGCGGTGGACTGACCGTCGAACCCGGCTGGTCCGGTCAGGTCGGCCGAGGTGGCCGCCGCGTACACGGCGGCTGCGGTGTCGTCGTACTCGTCGGCCGGGTTGTCGTGCGCCCAGCGCTCAGTGCCGTCGCGCAGATCCAGCCCGACCAGCCGGGCACCTTCGCTGTCGGACCACACGAGCACGCCGGCGCAGACGAACATCTGGTCGTCGCGCAGCACGTCGAACGTCCACAGCTGGCTACCGTCGGCCGGGTCCAGCACCACGACCGGGTAACGGGTGCTGCCCGAGGCCTCGGCGACGGCGATCAACGCCTCCGGGGTGGCCAGCAGCCCGGCCCACCTGTCAGCTTCCGCGTCGGTCGCCGCGTCCCAGAGCTGGCCGCCGGTGACCGGGTCGATCGCGACCACGCCGAACCGGCCGTCGTCGCGGACATGGCCGCCGTACGCCCGGCCATCGACCAGCTGCGTGTAGTCGGCGCTCGTGTCGTCCGGCAACACGATCGCGTCGCCGACCTGGCTGAACGCTCGGAAATCGATCGGCCGGGCCGGGTCGCGCAACAGGTAGCCGGCTGCGGCGGCGACCACCGCGATCACGGCCAGTACCGCCCCGCCGACCAGCCACGGCAACCGCCCGGAGGCTTGCCCGGTGGCCAGCCCGATCGCGACCGGCGGCGGAGCAGGCGCCATCGTCGACGCGGGTGGCGTCAGCTGCGGCGGAGCCAGCCTCGGTGCGGGGGCGACCGCCGGCGCGACCGGGACCGGACCGACCGGGCCCACTGGGTTGACCGGGCCCACTGGGTTGACCGGGCCGGCGGGCAGCTCGGCCAGGGCTCCTTCGGCGACCGGCAGCTCCGGCTGCTCCAGCACGGTCGGCGCGACGCCGAGTTCGCTGTGCAGCAGCCGGGCCACCAGGGGCACCCGCGACGAGCCGCCGACCAGGAACAGGCCGGCGAGCTGGTCACGGCCGAGGCCGCAGGCATCGATCACCCGCGCCGCCTCCAGCACACCCCGGCGTACCAGCGGGGTGGCGACCTGCTCCAGCTCGTCGCGGGTCAGGTGCACCGCCCGGTCCATCCCGGGTACGACGACCGGCGCCGACGACGACCGGGACAACATTTCCTTGGCGCCGCGCACGTCGTCCCAGAACTGCCGCCGCTCGCGCAGCTGCGCCGGGGTGGTCGGTGCGGTGAGCTGCTGGAGCACCTGCGGGTCGAGCACCCCGCCGAGGTGTTCGACCAGCGCCGCGTCCAGGTCGAGCCCGCCGAGTTCGGCGACCCCGCCGGAGCCGATCACCTCGAACCGGGCCCGGCCGTCCGGCTCGGCCCCCTCGTTGCGGACCACCGCGATGTCCAGCGTTCCGCCGCCGAAGTCGAACACGGCCAGGGCCTGCCCGACCGGCACCGGCCGGCGTAGTACGTCGGCGAAGTAGCGGGCCGCGGCGACCGGCTCGGGCACCAGCCTGGTCCCGACCGGTCCGCCAGGGCCAGCAGGACCCTGCTGGGCCGTCGGCGGCCAGCCGGCGCGGGCTACCGCCTGCGCGAGGATGTCGCGCCGCCGGCCGCCCCAGGCAGCCGGGTAGGTCAACGCCGCCGGTGGCAGGAAGCCGACCGCTTCCACCGCTGCGCGGGCGACCGCAGCGAGTACGGCGGCGAGCAGGTCGACGGTCGGGACTTCCCGGTCACCGAGCAGCACCGCCGGCTCGTCGACCCGGCGTTTGGGATTCGGCTCGAACCGGGCCGGGTCGGTCTGGGCAAGCCGCAGGGCGTCCCGCCCGACGTACAGCCGGTCACCGAGGAACACCCCGGACGGCAGGATCGGCGCGCCGTCGAAGAGCAACGGTCGGGTCCGCCCGTCCGGCCAGCGCAGCACCGCCACCGTGTTGGAGGTGCCCAGGTCGACGCCGAGGGCGAAGCCCTCGTCCTGCCCTGCCATCAGCTGTTTCCTCCGCCACCCGAAACGACCCGACCCTGGGGCATGCTACGGGTGGCTGACCCGCCGATCAGCGATCAGCCGGTGACCCGGCGGCGGGCCACCTCGGCGAGGGTGACCGCGGCGGCGACACTGGCGTTGAGCGATTCGACATCGGAGTGCATCGGAATGCTCACCCGCAGGTCGCAGGTCTCCCCGACCAGCCGGGACAGGCCCCGGCCCTCAGAGCCGACGACCACCACCAGCGGGCCGACCGATGCTTCCAGGTCGTACAGGTCGACTTCGCCGTCGGCGTCGAGACCGACCACGACGAACCCTTCCGCCTGGCACTTCTTCACCGCCCGGGTCAGGTTCACGACCTGGCTGACCGGCATCCGGGCGGCGGCACCGGCGCTGGTCCGCCACGCGGTCGCGGTGATCCCGGCGGCCCGCCGCTCCGGCACGAACACGCCGTGCGCGCCGAACGCGGCCGCCGACCGGATCACCGCACCGAGGTTGCGCGGATCGGTCACCCCGTCCAACGCGACCAGCAGCGGCGCCGGCTGCTCGACCGCCGCCGCCAGCATGTCCTCGAACGACTCGTACGCGAACCCGGGCACCTGCAGGCCGACGCCCTGGTGCAGCACGCCGCCGGTCATCCGGTCCAGCTCGGCCCGGCTGATCTCCAGGATCGCGATGCCCCGGTCACCGGCGGCCCGGACCAGCTCGGTCACCCGCTCGTCGACGTCGATGCCCTGGGCGATGTAGAGCGCCGTGGCCGGCACGTTGGCGCGCAGCGCCTCGACCACCGGGTTACGCCCGACCAGCAGCTCGGGGGCGTCCTTCGGCGGATGCGACTTCCGGCCCGGGGAGACCCGCGGGCCGGACCTGCCACCGCCACCGCCCCGGGTCGCCTTGCCGGCGGCCGGACCGCCACGGGTGCGGCCCCCGCCGCCCCAGGTGGTGTCCTTGCTGCCGGGCTGGCCGATCTTCGGGGCCCGGCCCTCGGCCGCCGCTGCCCGGCGCTCCTTCTCCTGCTTCCAGGCTGTCTTGCTCGGCAGCTTCTCGGTGCCGGAGTAGCCCTTGTGCCAGGGCCGTTCATCGGCCGGCAGGGTGCGGCCCTTACCGGTCAGGCTGGAACGGTTCTTGCCGCCGGTGCCACCGACGGCCCCCTTCTTGGGGGTGACCCGCCGGCCACGTCGCTGCGAATTGCCGGGCATCAGGTCTGCTCTCCAATGGTCCATCGGGGTCCGTGCGGGGTGTCCTCGACCGCGATGCCGGCCTGCTTGAGCTGGTCACGCACCGCGTCAGCGGCGGCCCAGTCGCGGCGGGTCCGGGCCTGCGCCCGCTGGTCGAGGGCGAGAGCGATCAGGGCGTCGACCGCGCCGCGCAGCTCGTCGGCCGGGCCGGCGGCGCCCCACGCCGGGTCGAGCGGGTCCAGACCGAGCACGCCCAACATGGCGCGGACCCGTCCCAGGCTGGCCCGGATCGCCACGTCGTCGGTATCGGCGCTGGTGCCGGCCAGCAGGTTGTTGCCGTCGCGGACCTCGTCGTGCAGCACCGCGAAGGCCGCCGAGGTGTTCAGATCGTCGTCCATCGCCGCCGCGAACACCGCCGGGACCGCGTCCGGCGCGACCGCGCCGACCTGCTCGACGGCCCGGCGGACGAAGCCTTCGACCCGCCGGTACGCGGTGGCGCTCTCCCGCAGGGCGTCGTCGGAGTAGTCGATGCGCGACCGGTAGTGCGCGGCGGTCAGGTAGTAGCGCAGCTCGACCGGACGCACCCCGATCTCGGCGACGTGGCCGAGGTCGACGACGTTGCCCAGCGACTTGCTCATCTTCGCCGCGCCCAGGTTGAGCAGCCCGTGGTGCACCCAGTAGCGGGCGAACGGCAGGCCGGCCGCCTTGGACTGGGCGATCTCGTTCTCGTGGTGCGGGAAGGTCAGATCCAGCCCCCCGCCGTGGATGTCGAACTCGGCACCCAGGTAACGCTGGCACATCGCCGAGCATTCGATGTGCCAGCCGGGACGGCCCGGACCCCACGGTGACGGCCAGGCCGCGTCGGCGGGCTCGTCCGGCTTGACGCCCTTCCACAGTGCGAAGTCACGGGGATCCCGCTTGGCCCGCCCGACGCAGTCCTCTGCCGGCTGCATCGCGTCGAGCCGCTGCCCGGACAGCGCACCGTAGTCGGCGTACGAGGCGACGTCGAAGTAGACGTCACCGCTGCCGTCACCGGCCGGGTAGGCGTGGCCGCGCTCGATCAACTGACCGATCAGCTGGTGCATCTCCGGGATGTGCCCGGTGGCACGGGGCTCGTACGTCGGCGGTGACACGTTCAACGACCGGTACGCCCCGGCCAGCACCAACTCGTTGGCGTACGCGATCGACCAGAACGGCTGACCGGCGGCGGCCGCCTTGTCCAGCACCTTGTCGTCGACGTCGGTGATGTTGCGGATGAAGGTGACCCGCAGACCCCGGTGGGTCAGCCAGCGGCGCAGCACGTCGTAGTTGACGCCGGAGCGAAGGTGACCGATGTGCGGGGCGGACTGGACGGTGAGCCCACACAGGTAGATCGAGACCTCGCCGGGCTGGCGGGGCACGAAGTCCCGCACGGACCGGGTCGCGGTGTCGTACAAGCGGAGCGTCACGGTAGAAGGGTACCGACTGGCAGCCGTCCGTACGCTGTCGGTGTGGACGCAGCGGACCTGGCCGGAGCCGACGCCGCCGGAGCCGGCCCCCGGCCGGTCGAGACGGCGCAGACCCTGGACCGGGGGCTGCGCCTGCTGCGGCTGGTCGCCGAGGCCGCCGGCGGGGTCACCGTCACCGAGGCCGCCCATCAGCTCGACGTCGGTCGGGCAGCCGTCTACCGGCTGGCCACCACGTTGGCCGCGCACGGCATGCTGCGCCGTGACACCGCCGGCCGGCTGCGGCTGGGTGCCGGGCTGCTGCAGCTGGCCCGCCGCGCCCAGCCGCTGCTGGCCGACGCCGCCCTGCCGGCGCTGCGGGTACTCGCCGAGTCGTCCGGCGCCACCGCCCACCTGACCGTCGCCGAAGGCGCCGAGGCGGTGGCGCTCGCCGTCGTCGAGCCGAGCTGGACGGCGTTTCACGTCGCGTACCGGGCGGGGTCGCGGCACCCGGTGGGTCGCGGCGCCGCCGGCCGGGCCATCCAGGCCGGCCGCGACGGTACGCCCGGACCGGTGACCAGCAGCGGCGAGCTGCAGCCCGGCGCGTACGGGGTCGCCGCCCCGGTGCTCGGCGTGCCCGGCCTGGAGGCCAGCGTCGGGGTGGTGGCGATGGGCACGCTCGACGTGCCGGCGATCAGCGCACAGGTGCAGGCGACCGCCGAGACCGTCGCCCGGCTACTCGCTGGCGAGGCGTGAACTCTCGGCTCAGAACAGGTCGGCGAGGGCGGCGGGCAGCTGCGCCAGCGTGGTGACCTGGGCGTCCGGGCACACCTCGGGCGGGCAGGACTCGCCGCGCCGGTTCAGCCAGATCGCCCGCAGCCCGGCCGCCTGCGGGCCGACCACGTCGTGCGGGATCGAGTCGCCGACGTAGACGACCCGGTCGGCGCTCGCATCGGCGGCGGTCAGCACGGCGGCGTAGAACCGCCGGTCCGGCTTCTTCGGCAGGCCGTCGACGTGCGCGTACACCTCGAAGGAGAACTGGCCGCGCAGCCCGCACCGGTCGGCGCGGCTGTTGCCGTTGGTGGCCAGGCCGACCGCGTACCGGCGGCGCAGCTCGCCCAGGGCGGGCAGCGTGTCGGCGTACGGTCGGCTGAGCTCGAACCGGCGGGCGAAGAAGATCCCGGCGATCCGGTCCAGCTCGTGCGGCAGACCGACCCGGTCCAGCGATCGGGCCAGGGCGGCACGGCGGATCGACATCACCGGCGCGGACGGGTCGGCGGCGAACGCGGCGGCCCAGTCGTCGGCCATGTCACCGAGGGTCAGCTCGGCGGCGCGGGGGGTCAGCCGGCGCAGCTCGGCGAGGACGGTCCGCAGCGCGCCGGTGACCGCGGGCCGCAGGTCGACGAGGGTCTCGTCGGCGTCGAACACCACGGTGGTTATCACCCCACCAGGGTATGCCGGCTCAGCCGGGACGGGTCATCCGCAGAACGTCCAGCGCCGCGTCCAACTCGGCGGCGGTCAGCCGGCCGGCGTCGACATGGCCGCGTTCCAGCACGACCGCGCGGATCGACTTGTTCTCGGCGAGGGCCTGTTTGGCGATCGAGGCGGCCTCGTCGTAGCCGAGGTGCCGGTTGAGCGGGGTGACGATCGACGGCGACCCTTCGGCGTACGCCAGGCAGGTCTCCGGGTTGGCGGCCAGCTCGACCACGCAGCGGCGCGCGAGCAGCCGGCTGGCGGCGGCGATCAGCCGGACCGCTTCGAGCAGGTTGCTGCCCATCACCGGCAGCATCACGTTGAGCTCGAAGTCGCCCTGGCTGCCGGCGAACGCGATCGTCGCGTCGTTGCCGATCACCTGGGCGCAGACCTGGCGTACGGATTCGCAGACCACCGGGTTGACCTTGCCCGGCATGATCGACGAGCCGGGTTGCAGGTCGGGGATGCGCAGCTCACCGAGACCGGCGCGCGGGCCGGAACCCATCCACCGGATGTCGTTGGCGATCTTGTAGAGGCCGACGGCGATGGTGCGCAGCTGCCCGGAGGTCTCCACCAGGGCGTCGCGGGCCCCCTGTGCCTCGAAGTGGTTACGGGCCTCGGTCAGCGGCAGCCCGGTCGCCTCGGCCAGCTTGGCGATGACGGCGGCGGCGAACCCGGGCGGGGTGTTCACGCCGGTGCCGACGGCGGTGCCGCCCAGCGGCAGCTCGGCCAGCCGGGGCAGGATCGAACGCAGCCGTTCCTGACCGTAGCGGACCTGGGCGGCGTAGCCGGAGAACTCCTGGCCGAGGGTGACCGGGGTGGCGTCCATCAGGTGGGTCCGCCCGGCCTTGACCACGGTGGCGAACTCGTCGACCTTGCCTTCCAGCGCGGTCGCCAACTCGTCGAGGGCCGGAATCAGCTCGTGCACCACCTGGTGCGAGGCCGCTAGGTGGATCGAGGTCGGGAAGACGTCGTTGCTCGACTGCGAGGCGTTGACATGATCGTTGGGGTGCACCGGCCGGTCCAGTTCGCGGGCGGCGAGGGTGGCCAGCACCTCGTTGGTGTTCATGTTCGACGAGGTGCCCGACCCGGTCTGGAACACGTCCACTGGGAACTGGTCGTCGTATCCGCCGGAGGCGACGTGCGCGGCGGCGGTGACGATCGCCTCGGCGATGCCGGCCGGGATCACCCCGAGGTCGGCATTGACCTGTGCGGCGGCACCCTTGACCTGGGCGAGCGCGCGGATCTGGGCGGATTCGAGCGTACGGCCGGAGACCGGGAAGTTCTCCACCGCGCGCTGGGTCTGCGCCCGCCACAGCGCGTCGGCGGGCACCCGTACCTCGCCCATGGTGTCGCGTTCGATTCGGTAGCCCTCGTCAGTCACCCTTCCCATCCTGCCCCGAGTGGCCGCACTCCGCAGATGATGTCGGCGTGGTGCTCAGTCCGCCGCCGGAGCGGGTCGGGCCACCGTCGCGCAGCACCTCGGGGGGAGTCTGCACGTTGTTCGGCGGCGCGATGACGTCGTCCAGAACCTCCTGGCGGTACATCGTCCCCTGCTCCAGATCGTCGGCGAACGCCTGCCCCTCGTCGCCCTCGTGTCCGGTGTCGCCAGTGCGTCGCCCCATGTCGCCACTCCTCCCGTCGGCGGCGGGGTGCCCCGATCGGCGGCGGCAAAACCTGTGCCGGTCGCCGGGTCGGCTCAGCTCACCCGGCGTCGGCGGCGACCCGTACCCGGTGGTTTTCGCCGTCGGAGAGCAACGCCGCCACCTGCTCCCCCTGCTCGGCCACGGCGGCGCGGTCGGTGCGGGAGAGTCCGCGCAGCCCGGTGACGGTGACCGTGCCCGCGTCGACGCGGACTGGTAGAACTCCAACGCCGCCCGCGCCTCGCCGCGAAAGTTGAGATGAGTGGTGGTGGTGATCGACAAGGTCGGCCCCTTTTGGCTGTGCGATGCAGATCCGACGGGTGTCGGGTGCGGGGCAACACTCGCAGCGGTAGCGGCCAGGTTGTGTCCGCTACCGCGGGGAGAATAGGAAACATGCCGAAAACGTCGGAGCGGCTGCTGATGCTGCTGTCGCTACTGCAGGCCCGCCCCGAGTGGCCGGGCGGGCTGCTGGCCGATCGGTTGGCGGTCAGCCCGCGTACCGTCCGGCGCGACGTCGACCGGCTCCGCGCGCTCGGCTACCCGATCACGGCGGTCAAGGGGCCGGCCGGCGGCTACCGGTTGGACGCCGGTGCCCGCCTGCCGCCGCTGCTGTTCGACGACGAGCAGGCGGTCGCCCTCGCCATCGTGCTGCGGACCGCCGCCGCCAGTGGCGCCGGCATCGGGGAGGCGGCGGCCCGGGCGCTGCACACCGTCCGGCAGGTGCTGCCGCAGCGGCTGCGCCACCGCGTCGACGCGGTCGGGGCCATCGAGGCGATCGAAGCCGTCACGGCCGGACCTGCCGCCGGGCCGGCCACTTGGTCGCCCGCCGCCCGGCCGGTCGACAGCACGACGCTGATGGCGGTGAGCAACGCCGTACGGGCCCGCGAGGTGTTGCGCTTCGACTACCGGTCACCGTCGTCGAAGCCGGTGCCGCAGCCTGTCGGTGACCCGGTGCCGGCCGCGCCCTGGCGGATCTTCCGGGCTGACCGGATCACCTTACGCGCCCCCACCGGGCCACGCTTCGCCCCGCGAGAGCTGCCGGCCGACAGCGTCGCCGCGTTCGTCACCGCCAGGTTCCGGGGCGCGGGGAGCACCAGCGGCGCGGCCGGCGCGGCGGGCTCGACCGGCTCAGGCTCCGGCTCCACTGGCTCCGGTGACTGGCCCTGCCGGGGGCAGGTGATCCTGGACCTGCCGGCCGCCGAGGTGGCCCCGTATGCGTCCGGCGGTCTGGTCGAGGAGATCGATCCACGCCGTTGCCGGCTGACCCTGGGCTCCTGGTCATGGGTGGGTCTGGCAGGCACCGTCGGCCTGTTCGACGCCGACATCGAGGTCGTCGGCCCGCCGGAGCTGGCCGCCGCCTTCGCAACCCTTGCCCGCCGCTACGCCGCCGCCGGGACGCGTACCTGATCCGATCCGCGACTAACGGCAACCGTCATCGCCGCAGTGGCAGGACGGGTCTGCCGCGGCTTCAGCCGCAGCGGGGACGGCACAGTCGTCGCAGTGCTCGCCGCGCCAGGCCTGCACCCCTTCGCGGACCGCGACGGCGGCGATCACGAGACCGGCGATCGGGTCCGCCCATGCCCAGCCGAGCCAGGCGTTGAGGACCAGACCAACGAGCAGAATCGCGGACAGGTACGTGCACAGCAGTGTCTGTGTGGAGTCGGCGATCACGGTCGCCGAGCCGAGTTCCCGGCCGGTGCGCCGCTTGGCCCAGACCAGCAGCGGCATCACGATCACCGATGCGGCGGCGAGCCCGATGCCGACCGGGGACGGTGCCGCCTCGCCCTGCCCGAGCAGGGAGCGGAGCGCGTCGACGCTGACCCAGGCGGCGAGGGCGAAGAACGACACCGCGATCAGCCGCAGCGCAAGCTGTTCGCGGGCTTCGGGCACCCGGGAGCGGAACTGCCAGATCACCACCAGCGCGCTGGAGACCTCGATGAACGAGTCGAGCCCGAACCCGATCAGTGCGGTCGAGGAGGCGGCGGCACCGGCCGCCACCGCGACGATGCCTTCGAGCAGGTTGTAGCCGGCGGTCCCGTACGCGAGGTGCAGGCTGCGCCGGTTGAGCTGGCCGCGCCGCTGCGCGGTCGGCATTGTCGTCGGGCCGGCGGCGGTCATCCGACGACCGCCGCCGTGCCGGGGCTGCCGTACGTCGGGCAGAGCGCCACGGTCGCTCCGGTCGCGGTGAGCACGCCCTCGGCGGCCCGGAGCAGGTCCATCAGCTCGGGTCGGCTCAGTGCGTAGAACGACTGCCGGCCCTCGGTGCGGTAGTCGACCAGGCCGCAGTCGCGGAGGCAGGCCAGGTGCTTGGAGACCGTCGACTGGGCCAGCCCGAGCTCACCGGTCAGGTCCACCACCCGCGCCTCGCCGACCGCGAGCCGCTGCACGATCCGCAGCCGCGTCTCGTCGGCCAGCGACCGGAACAGGGCCACGGCCGGCGTCATGCCGGCCTCGATGTTCGCGGTCACGCACTCGCCAGCTTCTATCATCGCCATTCCGCGATGATAGCCGATCCTGACGATGCTTTGTCCAGCCTCCCTCGCGATGCCGGCTGCGCCGCGCGGTGCAGACGAAACGACCGGCCGCCGCAAGCGTCGTGACCGTCGCCGAGACGCTGTCCAGCGGCGACTTCTACCCAGAGGAGGCGATCGCGGCGTACGCCTGGCCGCTGCTCGTCCAGGCCGGTGGCCTGGCCGAACTCGTCGGCGGCAAACTCCAGCTGACCGCCCGGGGCCGCACGGCACTGCGCAAACCGGCAGCGGACGTCGTCAAGGGTCTGTGGCGTTCCTGGGTGTCCAAGGCGATCACCGACGAGCTGATCCGGGTCGACAACTTCAAGGGCCAGCGCACCACCAACGTACTGACTCCGACGACCTCGACTACCTGAGCCGCCACGACGGGCTGCGCGCGGTGCGGCTGACCGGGCTCGGCGTGGAGATGGCCGGTGCGCCGAGGTAGGGCACACCATCCAGACGATTCGCGAGGATCTGGATCACGTCGAGGTGCAGCTCATACCGCGGCTGATGCCGTCGCGGAGCGCCCGGCGAAGCCGAAGGAACCGGTCAGAGATGCCGACCCTCGTCGGCTGACTGTCGCGGCAACAGCTGGGCTAGATCGTGTTGGCTCAGCAGATGCCGCATGGGGAGAAAGATCGGGCCGGGCAGCTTCGGCGGGGTGGCCCAGCAAAGGTCGACGAACTTGTCCGGCTCGCGGAGCTGTGGACTGCCCCGCAGGTGGTCGCTGACCATCCAGATCGTCACATAGTGCCGGGCCGCGTCGAACACGTCGTTGGTGACCGCACCGAAGCGTACGTCGGTGATCTCGACGCCGGTCTCCTCCGCGACCTCCCGCCGCGCGGCCTGCTCGAAGCTCTCCCCGTGTTCGAGGTGGCCGCCAGGCAGCGACCAGGTGCCGGCCCCGTGGGCTCCCTTGCGGAGACCCATCAGGAAGCGACCCTCGCTGAGCACGAAGACCGCCACACCGACCCGAGGTTGCTGCACGCCGGTCAGCTAACCCCGGGCCGCTCCGGGCCGTCAACCGCCGGCGGCGCGACGAGCTTCCCGCGACAACCTCCGATGCATTGACATCCCTGCATGCAATCGCCGACACTTGTCGGCAACACGCAGGTAACAACCTTGTTGTTAACGCTCACATCGAGGATCGCCCGGGAGGCGTCATGAGTCACCGCTGGTTGCGTCGCTTGCTGGTCGCCCTGGTGATCGCGATGACAGCGACCGTTGGCGGCGTCGCCGTCACGTCCTCCCCTGCGGCTGCCGCCACCAGCCACTTCCGCGGCATGAACTGGGCGGTGCTGGGTGACAACTTCAGCACCGGCCCCCTCGTCGTGCACGGCTTGAGCATGTCCGACAGCAACGCGACGGTGCGCGCCAAGGCCAACGCCATCTACGACGACATGGCGTCCACCATGGGAGTCAACACCGTCCGGCTGCCCATCAACACCCACACGGTGGGGACGGCGTGGTGGGAGGCCTACCGGGGCGCCATCGACGCCGCCACCGCCCGCGGCTTCAAGGTCATCCTGGCCTACTGGGAGGACGGCGCCGCCTCCGGCGGCCGGGTCACGAACCTCGCGGCGTGGAACGCGATGTGGTCCACAGTCACCAACACCTACGGCTCGAACTCCAACGTCTACTTCGAGCCGATGAACGAACCACACGGCTACAGCTCGACGGAGTGGCGCAACGTCGCGGCCAACTGGCTCAGCTACCACTACTCGGCGGTGCCCGGCCGGGTGCTCATCGGTGGCACCGGCTACAGCCAGGACCTGCGGGACGTCTGCAACGACAGCCGCTTCAACGCGACGCTGTTCTCCTTTCACCACTACGCCTTCTTCTACGGCGAGATGACCTACGACGCCTTCCGCAGCCACATCCAGACCCGCCTCGGCAACTGCGCCTCCCGCGCGGTCGCCACCGAGTTCGGCGCTCCTATGAACGACGGCCGCAACTACGCCAACGCGACCAGCACCGACAACTTCGTCCGCCACATCCGCGCCATGGCCCAGGTCATGCGCGACAGCCAGATGGGCGGCACCTACTGGCCCGCCCTCGGCGGCAAGCCCGGCAACATCGGGTACGACTGGTACTCGATGTTCTCGCTCAGCGGCAGCGGAACCAACCTGCACCTGACCGTCCGTAACCCCTCCGGCGCCGACCGGATCCGCTACGGGTGGGGCGACACCGTCAGCGACGACCCCACGACACCGCCGACGGGGACGTTCTACCGGATCGACGTGCGCCACAGCGGCAAGGCCATGGACGTCCAGTCACCGAACACCGACAACGGTGCGCGCGTCGGCCAGTACACCTACAACGGCAACGCGTGGCAGCACTGGCAGTTCCAGGACGCCGGCAGCGGCTACTGGCGCATCATCAGCCGGCACAGCGGAAAGTGCCTCGACGTGGTGAGCGTTTCCACCGCCGACGGTGCCGAGCTGATCCAGTACACCTGTGGCAGCGGCACG
Organism: Micromonospora sp. LOL_023; assembly: GCF_048060115.1. Classification (NCBI taxonomy): domain Bacteria; kingdom Bacillati; phylum Actinomycetota; class Actinomycetes; order Micromonosporales; family Micromonosporaceae; genus Micromonospora; species Micromonospora sp. LOL_023. Next base: position 7,826 of record NZ_JBHMIM010000021.1, on the reverse strand, counting down.
AACCAGCAGTTCCAGATGGTTGCCAACGGCGGCTACTTCCAGCTCCGGGCACGGCACAGCGGCAAGTGCGTGGATGTGCCGGCCGCCGCGACCGGAGACGGCGTGATCCTCAAGCAGTACCCGTGCAACACCGGTGCCAACCAGCAGTGGTCGCGTACGGCCGTCTGACGAACCGCCCGGTCGGGCCCCGGCCCATGGTGGTCGACGCAGGTGTCATGCGACGAGTTCGACCCGGCAGTAGGCGCTCGCGGCTCGGGCGAGTTTGCCGTCGGCGGTCACCAGCGTCAGTGCGCGGCGTTCCGCGAGGGCGACGTAGGGGGCGTCGTAGGCGCTGATGTTCGCCTTGACCTGCCACATCCGCGTGAACAGATCGTCAATCGGGACGGTTTCGACGCCCAGGCGGCTGATCCGGTCGACCGCCCGCGTCGCCATCTCATCGGTGAGCTTTCCGCCGAGCACGAGCCCGCGCATGACGGAGAAGACCTCGACCCTCCAGTGTTCCGGCGCCGCCCACTCGGGGTCCCGACCCAACACGGCACGGGCCTTGCGCCCTCGGTCGTCGCTGTACACGAGCATGCTCACGATGACCGAGGCGTCGACGACGATCACGCGACGTCCCGCCCGGAGGACGCGTCGTCGGGGAGGTCCCGTTCAGCGCGGGCACGGGCCAGCAGCTCGGCGGCGTCCGGCGCGGTCGGTCCGGCCCCGCCGCTGCCGCCGTCGAGTTCGTCGCTGAGCTCGGCGAGGAGTTGCCGGTTGCGGCAGAAGTCGGCCTGACGGTTGAGGACTGCCAGCAGGTACGCCTGCAGCGACTGGCCGCGTTCGCGGGCCTGCTGGGCCAGGAGGTCCCGGACTTCCTCCGGCACGTCACGGATGGTGAGCACGACAGACATGCCTGCATTTTGACTGCACAATGCTTGCAGAGTCAAGTCAACTCCTCGGGTGATCCGGGCTGGTGGTGTGGGTGCCGTCGGGGTGCAGCCGGATGGTGGCGGCGTGACCGGGGTGGGTGGCGGCGAGGCGGCGTACCTCGGTGATGAAGGCTGCGGTGTCGGGAGCTGGACCGGCCGACGCGGCCTGTTGTGGGACGGACATCGGCTTCTCGGGATCGGCGGGGATGGTGGCGCGCAGTGCGCCGTACAGGTAGCGGTGGCACAGTGCGACCGCTTCGGGCAGGGCGGCGCAGGTGGGCACCGGGTCGACGGCCATCGGGGCGGCCGGCTCGGCGACCTGGACCGACCAGCTGTAGCCCTGCAGCAACTCCGGGTGGCCGACGGTGTCGGCGTGGTCGACGACGGTGAGGTCCAGGGCGAGGCCGAGGCCGCGGACGAGTCGGGCCAGCTCGTCAAGGGTGGGGCCGGGCCAGTCGTTGGCCCGGACCAGGATGCGGGCGCCGTCGTGGGCGGCGGCGGCTTCGGCGAGGTACGCGGCGACCGGGTCCCCGCCCCAGTTGCCGACCTCGCTGACGCCGGTGCGGAAGTGCTGGTCGAGGACGTGTTCGCCGTCGAGGTCGGTCAGGTCGGTCGGCTCGACGCCGAAGCCGGCCGCCATCGGGCCGATCTGGTAGTGCTCGGGCAGTTGCCAGACGGTGGTGCCGGACTGTCGGTCGGTGAGCGCGCGTACCGGCGGGGTCGGGTCATCGTCGGGCCGCCAGTTGCGGTGCACCGTCCGGCCGCGCAGGTCGGTGACGGTGACCACGACGCCGCGCCGGACCTGGCGGGTGCCGTAGCAGTCGGTGCAGTACGGCGGATCGGCCACGTCGGCGCATCGGGTGCACGGGTGGGTGGGGATCGCCTCGCCCCAGTATTTCGGGGTCGGCGGCTCCCAGCCGCGCCGGAACCGGCCGCCGACCGGTGTCGACGACTCGGTGTCGTCGGGGCGCAGGCTGGTGTGCCACCAGTGCCGGTTACGCCAGATCGCCTGCGCGCCGCCGTGCTGGTCGGCATCACTGAGCATTCGGCGTTCGAGCTGGTCGAGGTCGTGGCCGCCGGGGTGGCCGGCCAGTCCGACCGGCACTGGGCGCGGGGTGAGGGCATCCTCGGTCAGGTAGTGGGCGGGGGTGTCCCGGTCGGCGACGGACAGCCCGGACGCGGCGCGTTCCGGGCTGATCCTGGCAAGTGCCGTCGGCAGGTCGGCCGCCCAGCGGTGCGCGTAGTCGGGGACTTTCCCGCCGGCGAGTTCGAACCGGATGTCCCAGCTGATCCCGCTGCGCGTCGATGCCGGCCGGGCTTCGATCACCAGGTCGACGTGCAGCTGATCGGCGACGGCGCAGAGCCGGCCGAGCAGCCGGGCGGGGTCGGGTGCCGGCGGCTCGGTTGCGCGGCCGATCAGGACCAGCCACGGTGTGCTGCGCCGGTCGGCGAGCGCGACGGCCTCCCACTTGTGGCGTTCCCCGGCTGGGCTGCCGGGCTGCCACTGGATCGGCAGCATCAGCCCGGACGACGGCTGCCGGCCGGGTTCGTCGGGGAAGTCCGGGTCGCGCAGCGTCGCCGCGGCCACCCCTGCGCGGGTGGCGAGGTCGGTGACGATCGGGGCGTACGGCAGCCACCAGGTGCCGCCCGGCGTCGGGATCGGCGTGAACGTGCCCGGCACCAGGCTGGTCGAGGCGACGGCCCCGGTGTCGAGGTTGGCGACGGTGAAGACGAGTTGCGCCCGCCGCCGCTCGGACCCGAACCCGACGACGCGGACCGAGCCGGCCGGGACTCCGTTGACCCCGGTCATGCCGCCACCCCCGCCCCGAACCGCTGGAACTGCTGGAACTGCTCCGACTGCCAGTCCCGCAACGCCTGCTTCACCCGCACGTTCTCGTCCTGAGTGGCGGCCAGCTCGGCGCGCAGGGCGGTCAACTCGTCGGCGACCACGTGCAGAAACGCGCGTACCTCGGTGGGGTCGCAGCCGCGCCGGACGCGGTCGCCGAACTGACGGTCGCGGACCAGGCCGGGGCTGATCGACGGCCGCACCGGTCGGCCGTAGTAGTGGGCGACGGCGTTCGGGGCGCGCCGCACCGGCGGGCGCGGCCCGGTCGCGTGCGTCGTGGGCCGGGTGTGCTGGGCAATCTCGGCGAGCAACCGCCGGGCCCGCCGGCTGCGCACCGGCGGCCGGCGGAACAGGTCAAGGATTCTGCGCATGGCAGGGACCACCTTTCGAGGTCAGGGCGGGTGGGTCGGTCACGAAAACTTCAGGGGGTACGGGTGGGGAGGTCGCGGTTCACGTCGTGGTGTTGCCGTTGCGGCGGCGGGCCGGGGTGGGTGCCGGTGTGGGCGCCCAGCGCAGACCGGCCCGCTGGACGAAGATCTCGCGGCGTTCACGGGCTCCGCCGTCGGGCCCGAGCACGTAGCCGGCGAGCCAGACCCAGCCCTGGTACGTCCAGCGCGCGTCCACAGTCGTCACCCGAAAGCGGAAGCCTCGGCCGGCCGCGAACTGCACACTCGCCCGAGCGTCGATGATCAATACGTCGCCGGGGCGGGGATCTGTCGGAGGCTGATCGGCCGGCACGTTACCGATGGGCCGCCGACACCGTCCATCGACCGCAGACGGGGCACCATCGCGATTTGATCTTGACACAGAAGAGCCCCACGAAGAACCCGAGCAGGACTCCGGAAGCCAATGCGCCAAACACCATGATCAACCCTTCCGATTGGGCTGGGGAGTGACCGGGCGGGTCGTTGCCGCGACCCGCCCGACCACCTGGGATTTCAGCGAAACGCAGCGGGAAAACGATCATGAAATCGCCGCTCCCCGCGATTCAGCAGCCGGCCAGTTGATCAACCGTCCACCTTCGATGCACCGCCTACGTTGGCACCAAAAATGTGATCTTGCAACTCATCACTTCGCAAAAATTTGCCGTAGATTTGGTACTCGCCAATAGGTGCGCGCATGGTGCACACTGTCCGCTGTGGCAGGAATCCAGACCATCCAGCGCCGTCGACTCGCAACGGAGCTCCGCGCACTTCGCGAAGCCGCCGATCTGACGCTCGACCAGGTCATTCAGAAGGTGAAGATCGGCAAGTCGACGCTGTCGCGCGTCGAGAATGCCCAGGTCTCGGTGACGACACGGAACGTCACGAAGTTGCTGCGCCTATACGGCGCTCCCGCCGAGAAGGCAGCCGAGATCCTCCAGCTCGCTGGCGAGGCCCGTCAGCACGGCTGGTGGCTCGACTACTCCAGCACGTTGCCGAGCTGGTTCGCCGAGTACGTTGCCTTCGAGCATGAGGCAACTCAGCTTCGCGCCTATGACGTCCAGCTCGTCAACGGTCTACTCCAGACCACGGACTATGCACGCGCCATCATCAGCGCCGAGTTCCCGGGCGCTCCGCCGGAGAAGATTGAGGACCGGATCGACGTCCGCCTCGCCCGGCAGCGAATCCTGGATCGCCCCGACCCGCCCCGGATGTGGTTCGTCCTGGACGAAGCAGCGCTCCACCGCCCGATCGGTGGCCCGCAAGTGATGGCAGCTCAACTGGAACACTTGATCACGGCAGCTCAGCGGCCGTCGATCACCGTCCAGGTGTTGCCGTTCCGGCAGGGCGCACACATGGGCATGGGCGTGTCCTTCGCGATGCTCGACTTCAGCGAGCATCCGACCGTGGTCTACCAGGAAAATCTCAGCAGTGCCGTGGTCCTCGAAAAGGACTACCATGTGGAGACGCACGGGCTGGCGTTCGACCACCTCCGTGCGACCGCGCTCTCACCCGCCGACTCGCTGGCCTTCCTGCGGATGAGGGTCGAGGCGCTGCTGGAGCAGGGAGCAAGGGAGAGCACCGAATGACTACCACCCCTCGTGGCCTGGATCAGGCGATCTGGCGCAAGAGCACCCGCAGCAACGGGCAGGGCGCATGCGTCGAGGTGGCCACCAACGTCCCCGCCACAGTCCTCGTACGCGACAGCAAAGACCCTGCCGGCCCGGCACTCACCTTCCCCCCCGCCGGCTGGACGTCCTTCCTCTCCACCCTCACCCCCGACACCCGCTGACCGAACAGCACGTGGATCCGAGCCTCACCGCCGAGCAGCTTGCCGAGGCCCTACCCGCCAAGCTGCTCCGCGCACACCGGGTCCAGATCCTCGATCACCGAGGCGAACGCCCAGCTCGCAAGCGGCGAAACCGCGATCGGCCGTCGCTACTCGCCGATGTCGTAGATGTTGACGCCCTGGAAGCGCTCGCAGCGGCGCTACGCCTCCAGCCCGAGTCCGGGCTGATGGACTGGATGTCCTCGCCCAACTACTGGCTCAAGATCACCGATAGCGACGACACCGAGCTGATCACGCTAGGCGTGATACCCGGCTGGCTGCGCTGGGAGCCGTACGACGACCTCCAGCTCCACCAGCCCGAACTGCTGACCAACTGGCTCAGGCGGAATCTCGGCTAATTCGGGCGTCGCGAGCAGCCTGTGCCCCGCCGAGTGGAGGGCTCAGGTACCTAATTCGCCTTGGATTACGTGTCTGAGCCCTCCACTCGGCGGCGTACCGAGATGTCCCAGAGGGATCTACGTGACAGGTGTCCGTCGCACAGGGTCGCCAGCCGGTAGCTTGTCGACTATGGTCGGACCCACCGAACGAACGTGAGCCGCCGTCCCGCAAGGCGGCTCCGCGACCGGGGAGGCCGGCTCGGTGAGCGTCGACGACGTCAAAGCCCAGCTGGGCAAGGGTCTGGAGAGCGCTCGCAGCAGCATGAACACGTTGCAGCAGGCAGCCGCAACAGCGGGCGAAGCACTGGACTTGGCCAATTACACCTGCCAGGGCAGCAACCACGAATCGGCGACTGCCGCCCTGAACAAGGCCAAGTGCGCGCTCCACGAGATCGAACTGACGATCGCCCGGCTAGACGCCGGGACCGAGCTGGTCGACACGTACCGCGCGAGCCTTTGATGAGTGGGACGGTCGCCGACGTCATCGCCCAGCTCACTCGGGCATCCACCGGCCTCAGCTCGGCCGCCGCGACGGCCCTCCGCGCCCAACAGGAAGCGGTCGAAGCGCATCAGACCCTCTCCGGAGCCAGCGTAGGCGCGACCGCACACGCGGTCACCAACGCCACCACCGAGTGGAAGACCGCCGCCGACAAGGCCACGAAGGTGGCCCGCCTGCTCATGGAGGCAGTCAGACACCTCAACGCCTACGCCAACCGCATCAGCCCCGGCTCGGCACCTGCCGAGGCCACGCTCACCGGCCCCACCGGTGAAGAACTCCTCGCCGACACCACCCGCCGCTCCGACGCCCGCCGAGGTGCCGGGAGCTTCCTGGATCGCTTCGCGCGACGCGCCGAGGACCTTCAGGACGCGGGCAAGACGACCGGGGATGTCGGCAAATCCAGTTTCGATATCCTGCGAGACTTAACCACTCCTCCATCAGGGACACAGTCGACCACTGGCACGTCGCCCCCTACAGTGGCCTTCACGGACACGAGATTGAAGTTCGACGCCGGCGATGCGGCGGGCCACCTGGTCGTAGCTGCTCTCATCGCCGGGCTAGCCGCCCGCCGGGCGGAACGACCCATCCGATACATCCGACAAGGTCTAGCGAGGTTGCGTAAACGTGGGCATTCCGACTGAACTCGGCGATCTCCTCCGAGCCATGGCTCGACGCGACTGGGGCACGATCGACCAGTTGACTGAGGCGCTTGACTCAACAAACTGGCAGGGCGCGATCCCCGTGATCGGAGCAGCATTTGCGATAGCAGTCGACCAGAACTTCGGGCCAGAACCGGATCTGAACAAGATTTCCTCTTTCGTCGCGAACCTCCGCAACCAGTACCAACGCGGAAAAGAGCTGCCTGCCCTCCAACTGGAGGGTCTGATCCGTGCCGCGCTCGGCGAAGCCGAACTCCTGGATGGCATCCCCACCGACGTTGCCTTCTCAGCTCAGATCGTGATCCTCGGAACGCTGTTGCAGGATGCGCAGTGGACCGAAGCCGAGCTGGAAGAGTTCATCCGCGAGGTCGAAGAGACCGCTGACCAGTACATGTAGCCGACGCGTCAGGTCTGACCACCAGTGACCAAGATCGCATGGAGACAGGAGGCAAGGTGCTTGAAAAGTGAGCGCCGACGAGAGCCTCAGTGACCTGATCCGTGTCATGGCTCGGGGTGACTGGGGTACCGCAGATCGGCTTCTCGTCGAGATTGGTGACGACGGGCTACGGGAAGGTCCACAGACCATCTCTGCAGCCTTTCTCCTCGCCGTGCAGCGTCGATTCGGCAAGGCACCCGACCTTCAGCAGATCGCCAACTTCGTCGCCGCTACCCGTCAGCGGTACGCGGACGGTCACGAACTGCCAGCCCTGGCGATGGAGGGCATGATCCGAGGAGCCCTCGGCCAAACAGACCTCCTCGACGGGATCGAGCCGGACGTCGCCTTCTCGACTCAAATCTTGCTCCTCGGCACGCTACTGCAGGACGAACAGTGGACCGAGACGGAGTTGGAAGACTTCATCAGCGAGGCTGAGGAAACCGCCGCCGAATACCGGCAACCACCACAGATTTTCCCAGGACGGTCGAGTTCGTGGACGAAGAGACGAAATTCCTCCGCACTATCTTAATTCGAGACTGGGAAGCATACGAATCCTTCATCCGACAGTTTGAGGAACAGAGCAAGGGCACGTCCGTTGCCATCATCGGCTACGCCTTCTTCGTCGCAGTCCAGCGGCGATTCGGCCAGAATTTCGACCCAGGCGAGGTCATGAGGTTAGTCGCCGATACGCGAGCGAACCTCGCCGAGGGACACGAACTACCAGCAAAGGAAGCCGAAGCTCTCATCTTCGCGATGCTCGGAGGGTCATTCAAAACCCGGTGCGGTGGTTCTGAAGACCTCCAGGGCGGTGACGGTGCGTAACACGT